>JAGLGH010000257.1 GCA_023144115.1 Nanobdellota archaeon
TTAAATAAAGCTAGAGTACAATTAGAAAACCCTGAAGAGGGATTTTCTGAACTAATAAGTCTTTACAAATGGAGCAAGATTGATTTGCCTCTTAATGATTCAAACAATAGATTAGTCATGCAAATTGGGAAGTTAAGATATTCGCATCCCCAACTAAATAATGCCCTGAATGGTGACTCCTATATTCCTGGAAAAAAAATATACTGCAGAAGTTTTGAAAAATATAATGACAGATTAGAAAAAAGAGGCATTGAAGTGCCTGATGATATCGAAGGAATATTAGCACAATTTGCTGGGTATATATCTTTAAAAATTCTAATCCGTAACATTACCCAAAATACTTAAATACAGTCGGTTAAGAGGATTTAATACTGTTGAAATAACCATATTCTTATATGAATCACTCTTGCGATCCAAATATTCTTGTAAAACATGAATCTATTTCTAAAAATACTTTTATTGCAATGCATGATATAAGGAAAGATGAAGAATTAACTTATGATTAATTAAGACAAAATATAAAGATAAATTCAATAAGCTGACAAAACGAAAATAAGTTTTATGAAGTTTGTCGCAGAATGCCTTAACAGCGTTTAAGGTCACTACTTCTTCTATTGGATACTTGCGATTGATAATCTACAACAAACGTGTCAAATCTTTGATCAGGTGTGTCTCTCTTTACACGAAGATAAGTTGCAGCTTTATTGCCAGCAAATTCTGCATCAGCATAAGTATTTTCGATTATTCCAAGCAAAATTCGGTTACCTGAGTGTTTTTCAAAATTACTTTGACTATAGGAACCTGGCAGTGACACCCAGAGGGATTGTTTTTCAATAAGGGGTGTGGCAAAGACCATATCCTCTAATTGTACATCTGTATTTTTTGTTCCGTCCTGTTCTGCAACAGATTTAGGAGTTATTATTCTTACTTGATATTTAAATTCATTAGACATTTGGATTACCTCGCTTTATGGATGTAATTATCTGCTGATTTATAAATCTTTCCAGGATGACTACTAATCAAGAGTAATAACTCCTAAAGATTTATAAATCAGGTTATATTATTAACAACCATGTCAATCTTAAAAACGATTTTAAAACCTGTAAAAGCAGTAGATAATGAATTTGAAGCATTAGTTCACAAAGTGTATCAAAAATATAATGAAAAAACAGGTAATGATCAATATTCACTCTCTAATTTTTATATAGATGGCGCATATGTTTTTCATAATGCTGATGTATTTTATACTCATGGATTCTCAGAAAAATTATTGCTTCATGCTGGATTATATGGGTGGATGATTTATAATATCCATAAAAGAAACAAAAAATCCAGAAGTATTGATGAAACAATAGCTGATTCGCCTGAATCAGTTAAGCATCCAGAAAGAGAAGGAATCAGGGCGAGTATGAAATTCTTTGGCAGGGGTTGTTTAGTTGTTAGCATGGGCTATTTATTAGCAGCTCATGAGATTGATTTTGATATCGCAAATTTTTGTGGATCTTTCGAAGCTTCTCTTTATGCATTTTGCGGGTACACATCAGCCATGGATATGAATAATTCCAAAAAAAGTAAATTGTTATCTAAGGTTAAAAATATGCTTGCATATAGTCATTAGGATGTTTAACAGAATATGGATACAATCTATGTAAATCAGATTCATCTGATTGAAAGAGGAATAGAGAAGAATAAGGAATTTCTTGTATCATTGTATAATAATGAGGAATTAAAAGAAGTATCCAGATGGTTTGATAAACTGGATTGTTCTATATCTATAAGTAGAAAGTTAGATAGAGATATGACACTTGATGAATTTATTAAAGGGATTGATTCAGAATCTTCTTTCACATTACAATTAGCTTCCCCAGATCCATTTTATATCAAATATTGCGCTTCTTATAGAGATGATTCAAAAAATGTCAATAGATTTGCATGGGCCATCTGCCCATATAATGATAATAATTTTGAGATTCTTTCAGGATTATATCAGGAATCATTTGGATGCAGGCTTCAGGATGAACCAATTCAGGAAGGGCTTATGGAATATTATAAGGGGAGAATGCGGCTTGGTTATTGA
>JAGLGH010000258.1 GCA_023144115.1 Nanobdellota archaeon
GTTACATCTGACTTTTTACTTACTGATTTGTAAAAGAATTCTTTTGCAAGCTTTTGCGCTTCTTCAATAATCTTATCTTCTCCTTCAACAATCCTGTCTCTCATCAGTATCTTTCCATTGCATATAGTTGTATCCACGCAGGAGCCATTAGCAGAATAAACAAGATTAGATTTCAGGTCATGATGCGGCACAAGCTCTGGCTTTCTCAAATCTATTAATATTATATCAGCGAGCTTTCCCTCTTCTATTACTCCTCCATCTATCCTGAATGCCTTTGCTGCATTTTCTGTAGTTGTCTTTATAATACTATGTGAGGGAGCTGAACTTGGATTGTTGCAAGCGAACTTCTGAAGGATTGCAGCAACTTTCATCTCCTCAAACATATCAAGATTATTATTTGATGCACATCCGTCTGTTCCAAGGACTGTGTTTATTCCCTTATTGGTTATGTCTGCATACCTGAATGCCTTCCCTACTGCAAGCTTCATGTTTGACACAGGGTTGTATACAAGTGTTGCGTTGTTTTTTGCAAGTATATTGATTTCATTATCATTGAGCCAGACAGAATGAGGAGCTATGACATTCTCTCCTAAAAATTCAAGTTTATTGAGGTATTCAGCAGGTCGCATCTTGTTAGTCCTTATGCAGTCATTGACCTCTTTCTCTGTCTCAGAGAGATGGATATGTATGAGATTGTTGTTCTTCTCTGCAAATTCCCTGCACCAGATTAAAAGGTCTTCAGATACTGTATATATTGCATGAGGTCCTAATACTATGGATATCCTGTCTGAAGAGTTGGCATGAGATTTGAATTCCTGCCTTACTTTCTTTTTCTGCTCTTCTGCTTTGTCCTTATCAAAATTATCTATAAGCACAGAACTTAATGCTGCCCTTATCCCCATCTCCTGTACAGCTTTGAATGAGCCTGGAAGATGCCAGTACATGTCATTGAAGAATATTGTCCCTGATTTTATCATTTCAAGGCATGCAAGCTTTGTCCCAAGATATACATCTTTTTCTGTCAGCTTTGCCTCATTAGGCCATATCTTCTGTGTCAGCCATTCATTAAGAGGAATGTCATCAGCATATCCCCTGAACAATGTCATTGCAGCATGTGTATGAGAATTATATAATCCAGGAAGAGCTGCTTTGTCTTTTCCATCAATCTTATGGTCAGCTTCTGTGTTTATGTTATTGCTTATTTCTGTTATCTTATTGCCTTCTATGAATATGTCTTTTATCTTATTATTGAGCTCTATGTTTTTTATTATGATGCTCATTTTAGCGCTTGCCTTATCTCTGCCTTAAGATCTCCTTCATATCGCGCTCCAACCTGTTCAACTACTCTTGAAGCAGCAAAAGATCCCAGTTTTCCGCATTGTTCTAATGGAAGACTCTGGCATAATCCATGCAGGAATCCTGCTGCATACATATCTCCTGCTCCTGTTGTATCTATAGCTTTTGCTTCAAAAGGAGGTATGTTAAAAGTAGTATTGTTATGCTTGATGAATGAGCCTTTTGGACCATTCTTTACAATCGCTATTTCTGTTATTTTAGAAAGATCTTCTAATGCTTCTAGTGGGTCGCTCTTTCCTGTAAATGCCTCAGCTTCCTGCTCGTTTGCAAAGAGGATGTCAACATGATTCTTTACAAACTTTCTTACCAACTCAAGATTTCTTGTGACCATGCCAGCATCATTAAGATCAAGCGATACGAATATTCCATTCTGCTTTGCAATATCTATTGCATGCATAGCTATCTCCAGAAGGTCAGCGTTATAAAGATGGTATCCTTCCAGGTGCATTATCTTGCTCTCCTTAATATCATCCTCAAATATGTCTTCTTTTCTCAATTCTACTGCTGCTCCAAGATTAGCTGCAAATGAGCGCTCAGAGTCTGGAGTGATGAATGTTATGGCTTTTCCTGTCTTAAGGTCAGCTCTTGACAATCTTGGCTTGACACCATCCATTGACATTGTCTGTTCATAGTATAATCCCTGCTCACCTGACCCAACCTTTCCGCAGAACACGACCTTTCCTCCCATCTTTGCTATGCCTGAGAGTATATTTGCTGCTGAGCCTCCTGGGATGCGTTTGAAATTATCTTTTCCTATGCTTT
>JAGLGH010000259.1 GCA_023144115.1 Nanobdellota archaeon
GCTTGCGATTAAACTGCCAATACCAACCAGCAGAAGCTTCAGTGGAATCTGTAGCTGAACTTGCTTGATTCGTCGCACCAAGGTTCTGAGTTATCCAACATTTGTCACTTCCTGTAAGATCAGTTAAAACTGTGCCATAAGTAACTGTTTTTGTAACAGGAGCTACACCATTAGCTGTAGTGTGGGTAATTACGAAACTCTCACCGCAATTGAAAGCACTCACCCCAATGCATCCTGCCACTATTAATATCAAAATTGTTAATATTAAAGATAGTTTTTTCATTGTCATCTTCTTCCATCTCCTGTTTTTGATTTGGTAATTATAAAATCATTTCTACCCAGATTCATATCAATCACACTCTTTTATCCATAATCATAAATTATACCCAAACATTTCCCAATTAGATACATTTACATTCCTTTTATACAATCCCTTATATAAAACTTCTTCTTCCATAAAAAAATCACACTTCTACACAATTGGATATGCATCAATAAAAGTATCATAATTCCCTGATACTTTAGCAAGATATTTTTTTGATT
Source organism: Nanobdellota archaeon (assembly GCA_023144115.1). Taxonomy (GTDB): domain Archaea; phylum Nanobdellota; class Nanobdellia; order Woesearchaeales; family JAGLGH01; genus JAGLGH01. Next base: position 544 of record JAGLGH010000259.1, read on the forward strand.
CTTTGCATTCTTCGCTCTCATGCCCTTTAATATCACAAATCTTTGTGCCTCCATCTTGAGTTATGTGTTTTGCGCCATCATGGTATGCCTGAATTATTGTTAGGGCATCTGTCGGTTTTTTGTCCCTTGCAAGGTATGTCCTTATTTTCTTAAGATACAATGTTCCGGCATATATCTGGATCTTTACATCATCCTCTTGAGTGGAGGTTAATATGTATTCCTGCACATAATCTGAGTTTAATGTTTTAAGTTTTGGATAATTAGGTTTTAATTCATTGAATACATCACTTACTGCTCCCTTGAACATCTGCATTAGCCCATGAGCTTTGTTATCATTTTTTTCATTAATATCAATGAAACTACTTTCAGTTGCCATAACTGCAAGCACAAGATGATAATTGACATTTTCTTTTTTTGCAATATCCCATACATCATGAAGATAGACTAATCCTTGCTTCTCTCCAAGCCCAGGCTCTTTTGTGCCTGCAACAAAAGTAAATGGCACCTTTGATATATCTTTGAAATCTATATCTTTATACTTCTTTTCAAGATAAAGAAGAGTCTCGCAGCATTCATATCTCCTGTAATCTTCATCATGGCTTACCCAGCCAGCAGTTTCCATGGTCTTTTTTAGTTTCTGCCTTTCAGGATGGCTGAAATCAGATAAAGGCGCTTCTCCCATATCAATACCCTCAAAACCAAGTATGACTGACTTTCCCAATACATGTGGTGCCTGGCATGTAGGTTTGTCAACAGGCATCTTGCCCTGGAATTCATCAAAATAATCTTCCTGCTGCTCATATGTCCTGTATGCTGAAGATATATTAAGCTTATAGCCATACAGCTCAGCTGCATATTTTTGAGCATCCTGTATCATTGTATTTGCCTTTATACCAATCTTGCAGTTTTCTGAAGTGCAGGTTATATAATCTGGAATATTTTCTACTTCCACAAAAGGGCAGTCTTTATCAATAGATTTAGATGTTATAGTTATTGGCATGAACTCTACTGGAGATCCAAGTGCATCTGGATACAGATCATTGACATGAGAAAAATCAATAGCAAACTTTACTTCAATGTCTCTCTGCCTGGCATGCATATCATCTTTTGAATATGCTACAATATTCCTCTTTGTGATAATTTCAAAAGTAAATATGTCTGCACTTATCTGGTTATAGCTGATTTCATATTCAGGAAATATCTTCTCCATTTGAGCAACTGCTTTTGATACGCAGGCAGCCATAATCTTTTTGTCATCTTTAGCACAGTCAAGAGTGTAATTTACTATGCTTGGGCTTGCTGATGCTTCAGAAATCAATGAAAAATATTTAAGCTTGTCATATATCTTTTTTATATCATAATCAATATCAATTGTAAAAGAAGGCTTTAATGAATAATATCCAATATTATTAGATTGCGGCCCTTCAATATAAGCAGTTAATTGGTTTTTTGCAATGCCAATTATATTAGAACCAGATATAACAAAATTATAATTATCCAGTGGAAAGCTCAGGTCAGGATAATTCCTGATATAATCATCAAGATATGAGCTGAAAAGGAATAGGAAGTTTTTCTCATAATTCTCAGGAAAGCATGCCTTGCTCCAATAACTATATCCATTTACACTTCCGCATAAACTCCCCCCACCTTTTTCTCCAAGGTCATACATAGTCTGGTGTGCTGAATATTTTGCAGATTCTTTCAGATAATCCATAGCATTCTGGACATTATGTGACGCTGCCAGAATACTGCTTGAATCTCTTCCGATTGGAGTATCAAATGGCTCTACTGTTGATGCTACTGCATGCATTGCATATAACAACACAATCGGCAAAACCAATAAGGCAATCAGGGCTGAAAAATAAACCTGTCCTTTATTCTGTTTTAGTTGTCTGAGTTTCATTTTTAAGTATGCGACACCTTTAATGTTATTTTTATTGGCTGCCTGTCAATACCTGGCACAACAGCATTATCCTCAATTATTTTCTTGCTGCCTTTGTATCTTTCACCAATCTTTTCTTTATTTAAGGTCATTTCCCATCCAATTTCCTTATTATAAATCTGATTTAAATATTTGCTTGTCTCAGATTCAAGAATAGCAAAATCATTTTTGGAGTAAGATTCAATTATAAGGTCTGAAAATACGCCATAAGAGCTGTCTGAATTAAGATATGATGATAAAAAGATTCCATATTCCATTGATTTTAGATCTTTTGCAATAACCTCTTCATTTGATGCCTGGTCAGATCTATTGACCATAAAAAAGATAAAGAACAAAAGAGCTATAAGAAACATAGAGAATATGAATACCAATCCCTTTTCCATGGCTTTTTTGTTATGCATTGCTTTCATTTTTTAATCCTCAAGCTGTATAAGGCCTTTTGTTTTTATTGCCTGCTCGACTTCAATAGTACCTTTATAATACTCTTCTCCATCTTTTACCTGGATACTTTTCTTGATTGTTGCTGTCCTGAATATCCTGAAAGTATCATAATTCTCTTCATTAAAGTATATCTCTTTTTCATTGTTATTGTATTGCAGTAAGATTCTGATTCCAAATTCCCTAGTAGATTTTTCAATCACAATTGTTTTGTTTATTGTTTCTCCATTAAAATCTGAAATATCAATTATGCCCTGCTGTACTGCCTGGCTTATTGGTTCAGTATACCATAATGAGTTCAATATTCTTTCATTTAAAAGATAATATTCTAATCCTTGTGTATTTGCATAGCTTTTTGTAGTTGAGCCAAGCCCGAGATTCAATAAAAATATGACAATAGCAACTAGGGCAATATTCATAATCCAATATACATTATCTGAGACATCTCCTTTTTTGCGCAATTTTTTCTTGAATCTCATTTTTATTGTCAATTGTAATAATCAAACAAACCCTGCTGTATAGCTTTTCCAATATCTGCTGTTCTTCTAAGCAGCTTTTTCCCATGTTCATTATTTATATTTCCTATTTCAAGCGAAACTGCTATCTTGTCGCTTCCTGCATCAAGCATTTCATATGCAGGGCTTCCTTTTTCTGCAGGAACTATATTGATTAAAGTGAAATCTATATCTTTAAGTGTACTGCTTCCTTCTATAGAATTTAGTATAAGGCAAGCAAGCTTGTTCGATTCCTTGCTTTTTTGCCCACTTGGATTAATATATGCCCTTACTTCATTCAATGAAGAAGTATAGCTTCCCACATTTAAGCTTATTATTACTTCAGTAGATTGAATAATCTTATCTTCCCTGATTCCCTGAAGATTTATCTCGCTCTCTCTTGTAAATTCAAGATTTGGCATTCCTGGTTTCAATGACCTTAGATAATCTGCAATTTTTTCAACTATCTCAGCTTCAATAAGATTCTCTGACTTAAAGCCTAAATCAGCCTCATTATCCCTGTGTGAAACATCTATAAGTATATTTTTCTTCTCCCAGTTGATATCTTTTGTAGAGAAATAAGGGCAGCTTAGCTTGGCAAGCTCTGGTTTTTGTTCAAGATCTTTTGTAATAATAATCTCATTGCCATTTTTAATCAACCTAAGTTTTAGCTCTTTGCCAGGATCTGCTTCAAATTTGCCATAGTTTATCTTTACTGTCTCTGATTCAACAAAATTTATTGTCCACTTTGCAACTTCCTTTCCTTTTTCATATACTATGATTTTACCTTTTTCTATCTCTATTGTCTTCTTTGATATATCCTGAGAATAATCAATGATTACATCTCCTGGAACAGCAAGCAGGGTTTCAATATTTAATGCAAAATCTTTGGCAATAAATTCATTAGCAAATGCTGTGCTGTCTGTTACTCTGCTTATGCCTGACATTAAGCCGAATATTATGAATACTACAATCACTAAGACCATCACTACCCTTAAAGGGGTTCCTATCTCTCCATTCTTAGTTATCAATAATAATCTGCATGGTTTTATAATCCAACACCTCTTTTTGCAATAACTTAGGGTTTAATCTCAATAATATAATCATTGCTTGCCAAAGTCACAACATTTGTCCCAGATATAACTTCTGCTTTAGAATCTTTCAGGCATTTCGAAGTCTCACTGCAGCTGTCAGGATCCTTATATGAGGAAAAGCCCTTAAATGATTCACATTCTTTTGGGTCATCAGAACCCTGAATATATAAGCATGCGCATGCCCTGCTTTTGCATTTCCCTGGAAGCAAAGGATTGTCCTTATCAATCAATCTTATTTCATAATCATATGCCATCACAGGAATATTCATGATTTCAGATTTCTGCATCTCAGCTATCTCTGCAGCAATCCTGTCAAAATCAGCTTCTGCGGGAGTCTTCTCTCCCTTAATGAATGTATTGCCTAATTTTACCGAGAAATGCAGTATTATTAATATTGTTAAAACACCAAATATTATCTTTACAATCTGGATTAACATGCTTTCTGATTGACCTTTTTTCCCTATTTGTCGCATTTTAAGAATTATGATATGGGGCTATTTAAAAGTTTCTATAAAAAAGTTTATGGGGGAAACTTTTTGCAGGTGGGTATTGACCATTGTGCATGGAAATGTAATCAATACAAATATCTAAAAAAGGCTACTAAATGTAGAAGAATAAACACCTTTCAATCTAAGTTCCTGATTCTGAAGCGCAGCATTTCTCACCTGCTTTGCAGTCCTTATAACCCGTGCCAAGATCATATATATATGGCTTATCACTGCCAGGCTCATCACAACTAGTCTGGCATCTCCTTCCCCCAAACATAGTCTCGCAAATATCACCTTTTGATTCTGCTTCTGTCTGGTTTACTATGCCAAAATATTTTTGAGACACATTTCCAATCTGATCCTTGAATACAAAGATTAAGATGACAAGCGTGACAAGACCAAGAATAGCAAGGATTATCATCTGAAGTGAGATTTCTCCTTTCTTTGCGTTTTTATTGAGCATATATCCTTTTTTAGGATTGGATTATATAAACATTTCGATATTTGAACCCAAACATATTTATAGAAGTTAAGCTCAATACAGTCTATGCAGAAAACAAGCTTTGTAACAGTATCATTAATAATCATTATCCTAATTCTATCAGCTTATCTCTATCTGCAGCCAGCAGAACCAAGCGCAGTGTTAGATGAGCCTTCTTTCAGCCAGGTTGCAAATGATTGGATAGAACAACAAGAAGAGAAAGAGAACTTCGAAATAAACATCACTGAAGCAACTGAAGCAAGAGCAGATTACAGTCTTGGTCATCAGAGATATATTGATTATGATGGCTCAATCAATAGTTTTTATCTTACAGGCTCTTATATGGGAGAATTGTTTTCAATGACTTACTTAGATGCAAATGACAGGGTTCTTATGCGCATTTATTCTGATCTGAAACCCAGCGATGGCGTTAGTGAAGGATTTATCCTTGTAAAAAGAGAGGAGAATGAACTTGCAGCATACCTATTTGTTGATGAAGACTGGAAAATAAAATCCAAAAATAACATCAATATTATCTATGGAGAAAACATTCAGGATAAAGAAAGCCTAATCTCAAGAAGATTTGATTTCTCAAACAACCAGGATGGAATATATATAGATAAAGTAAAGGGAAACCTTAATTGGCTCACTGAACAGAATCCAATCTTAGGCAGGCTATTTCTTGGTGAAATCAGTCTCGAGGATATAAAGAAAAGTGATTATAATAAGACATTTATTGTTCTTACATAAAACATTTTCAAAGAATTTTTTTAATGATTCGGCCATTTCTCAGTTTCTGCAATCTCATTAACTAAATATAGCCCTACTGCATCTATTCCTATATTCGCTGCAAGATTCAAACCCTGTGTCGCAAAGAAAGCAAGACCTCCTGATCCTACAAGCAGACCTTTTGAAAGCGCTTCTGCCCCTATGCTTGCGCCAATTGTTCCTGCCATTATGCCATATTTAGCAACCTCTGCCACAGTATGGCTTCCGGAATAGCAGAAAGTTCCTTCTTTCAAAATAGGATTCACTATGATGCAGTCTGTCTTGTGTATGGGATTCTCTAATGTGATTGAACTAAATCCTGCAGTTCTGTCTCTGCATACTTTAACTGCATTTTCATATCTTTTTATATCATTTTTGTCAAAATCTGGATTGACATATGATTTTAAAACAGATACATTTCCAAACATTTTAGTCATGTTTCCAGTAAGATTCTCAGATTCATTCTTGCTTTCCCAGCATTGGCATTCAGCTTTAACTACAGCTATATCTGCCTGGCATGGGCTTGCAAGGAAGAATCTTTGCGCGTTCTGGTCAAGCAGTATTCCTGTGACAACACCTCCTTTATATTTATCCTTTGTAAGCTGCACATAGTATTTAGTAACATTTGGATGGAGATTATCAAGTCCTGCCCCAGTTATGATTGCTCCTTTATATGGCTCTTTTGCGCCTATGGCATTTACACCTATTGGAAGGAATTTCTGGTTCATGCTGTCTTCTTTTGCTGTTGCAAGAGCAACTCCTAAACTTATTAAATATTTTGGACTTTTTCTTGCTATCGCTGCAGGAAGTTCTTTTTTAAAAGCATCAAATTGTTTTATTACTTTTTCTTCCTTAAGCAATTGCTCTAAAACTTCTAATTCTTCTTTATTGTTTTTTGCAACCCACTCTGCAACTTCTTCAACAGTTGCAAATAACTTTATATCCTCTGGTTTTGCATAACGAAGTATGCTTGTGCCTTCATTAAATCCTTTTATCAACAACATCTCTGCTGCTTCCTTACTTACAACAGTAGTTGTTCCTTCTTTAAACACACTTTTGATTGAAACTGAAACCCTTTTTCCAAGCGATTCTATTGCGCTTTTGGTCTTTTTTCCAACCCATGCAATCGGCTTTGCCACCCCTCTAACAACAGTTGAAACCAAATGCGGCAACACAGTAACCTTCCCAAGTAAACTGCCTGCCCATTTTAATTTTTGATAAATATGACCTCCTATTGGGATAGTCGCTGCAGCAAGATTCCAGGCAACCACTGAACTCATTGTAGTAGCAGCTACATCCATAACCCATGCCTCCTCTTCTCCTGCAGGAAATGCCTCATAATACATCACATATTTAGGATCTCCATATCCTGCAATATAACTTAAAGCACTTGAATAATCTTTAGTGATATTCTGAGGCATTTCAAAATTGCATACTGCGCACCCGCCAAAGTCAGGATCGCATTTTACAGTTGTTGCGCTTGTGCCTATCCTCTTGCCATCATAGCAGAAGACTGTTGGGTCATCCACTTCTCTCATCCCTAATACGTTCCCAGTAAGCAAAGGCTTTACCACAGTAAGCGCAAGCATACCTAAATCATAGCTTTTAGCATATTCCTCAGAGCCTACTAAGAAATCACCTAATTTTTGACCATTTGAATCTCGCATTGCAATCTTGTCAGAATATTCTCTGTTTGCTGATGAATAGCCTTTTTTGCCGCCTTCTTTAAGGCAAGCTGCATCATCTTTAATGCAGCCAGTATAGTTGGTATCTATATCCCATAATACTTTTATTCCTGCCCTATTGTGTATATTTCCATCATTATCTATATTATAATAATTATCAGACTCAGAGCCTGCTCCTGTTTCAGAACCATATTTCCCGCAATAATATATCTTTATGCCTGGGCACTCAATCCAAGTAGGAGAATCAAGACAGCCTTCTCCATTATTCTCTATAGCCTGTATCTTCCTGTTTGGGAAATACTGGTTTATTTTCTCTGGAGGAACTTTACTTTTGTCAAATCCTGGCGGAAGAGTCTCCCACCAGTCTTTACCATAGAGATCTGGACCGTATGAACCCCAGATGCCATCACCATCCCTATCACATCCATCAGGTGGGCATACACTCTTATGCGAACCCCATACAAAAAGGTCATTCACAGACTTATCTGTAATCTTATCTTTAACTTCCCATGTGCCTGCCCTGCATATCTCATTGCCTTGCTCATCATATGTTGTTAGGACAATATTATAAACTGGTTTTATATCTCTGACTGGCGCGAGATTAATCTTTTCTGCTTTTTTAATCTTGTCTTCATTTATTCCCAAGTCACGCAACTCTTTAAATCCAGTGTTATCATCTTCATCAGCGCAATAGCAATCACCATCATCTTTAGATGTTTTTGGCAGCCCTGAATTGCAATCCACCCAACCCTTATTGTTTCCAAAAATCCAGTCATCTTCATTATCATTAGTGCATGAGCCATAGATATAATCAGCAAAGATTTTCTGATCTCCCTGCCTCACTATATTTCCTTCTGCATCTGATTTTATCTTGAATTCTTTCTCAAAAGCCCAATCTCTGAAATCATTTAGCCCGTCTTCTTCAATCTCAACATGGGCAGAAAATGCAATCTTATAGCTCTTAAATTCAACCTTTTCAGCTTCAATCTTATTCTCAGAATACTTATCCACTCTCGTATTGGTTGCAAGGGAATTTATTGCCATAATAAGCCCATTCATAGAATCAACAACTATCTGTTCTTCAGTTGTATATTCTGGCGTGAACGGCACAAACCCTTCTTCTCCTGGCAGCTTTAGCTTAAGCTCTTCCTTTGCAAAAAAGGATTTTACCACTCCTAAAAGTGGCTTGTTAAGGGCAAGCACAACCAGGGTGATAACTACAGCTCCAAGAATCATTTGGATAATTGCTCCCCAGCCTAGTCCTTTTTTGTTTTTCCTTAAATTCCTCATCAGCTACATCCCTAAAATATTTTTCAATAAATCTATTGATTCGAATGCACTTCCTCTTGATTTATATACAATATATATCACAATCAAAAGTCCTATCAGGCCAAGGATAAGCATTATTATAACATTCCACCCAGGCAGTTCTCCTTTTTTGTTCCATTTGGATAATATTTTCATCTTATTTCACCCAATCATAAAAGTGCAATATTCATTAGCATCTTCATAAGGAATTAATATCAAAGTACTAATATCTTCAGGATGATCATCTTCGCTGTAACCTGGAAATAGGTCAATGACATCTCTTACATATTCAGCTCCTTTATGAACATTTACTCTTGCAAAAGCTATAAGATAAGTTTTATCTGTGTCATAATCAAACCTTTCTCCTGCCCTATAAATGCTCTCTAATGATTGGTCAGGAAGAGTATATTCCCAATAGCTTTTCTGCTCAGGATCAGCAGGGATTGGAGTCTTTTGCATCCATTCATTTATTGTTTTTATATTTTCATTCTGAAATCTTGCCTTTAAATCATCATCAAATTTGATTCTTGCGCAGGCTATGCAATTTATTGGTGGTCTTTTGAATTCTCCCACAAACAAATCAATTAATGTTTCTTGTCCTGGAACTTCATCTTCACCCCAAAAAGGCTCATAAAACCTCCACCATTCATCAAAAAAGTTCATATTCCCTTCCCATCCTGTCTGCCAGCAAGTCCTTAGCTCTTTTGCTATTGCCTTGTCCATCTCATATCTTAGTAAATCATCATCATTTTTTATATCATAACTAAATTTAAACTCTGGCGTTTTCTCAAATTTATCATTATGTTTTTTAATCTCTTTTTGCGCCTTAGCCTTATTCTTAGCAAGCTCATCATAAGTAAGAGTGATTCTTTTCATCTGGCATTCAGGTGGTATGTTGATATTCTGGATTATTGGCGTTTTTGTCGCTGCAGTTATAAAAAGGTTGTATTCGCAGATTTTTGCTTCACCAGCTCCACTCATGATAGGAAGTAATTTACCAAAAACCATTATTAAGGCAAGGATTACAATTAAGCCCATGATAATGCCTACCATGAAATGAGTCATCCCTTTGTTATAAATCTTTTTTTTCATTGAAACCCTCCTGCCATCATATCCTTGAATATTTTAAATAGGGCAAAGAAGAGCAATAGAAACAAAACAAGACCAATCATGACTTTTAATGTCATTGATATCCCTTTTTTTCTCAGGCTGACCATACCTACGAAAATAGAGAAGTTTGTATATAAGCTTTTCGGTGTAAGAAACAGAAAACTATAACCCAATCAATCCCCATAAAGCTCAATACAGCATTTCTTACAATCGCTCGTATTAAAAGTAGGCCCTTTGCATGTCCCCCCACTATCATAACACACACCACCTTGCGATCCACAAGTTTTTGTCTGTTTCCCAAAATCTCCCATCTTGCCTGAGAATATAAAAATCATTATAACAAGCACAATTAAGACAAGAACAGCAATAATTATCATATTCAAACTCAATCCCTGTCCTTTCTTCTTCACATCAATCACCTATGTTGGCATGCAGCAGTAATTACCGCCGTCAGGTTCCCCATCATTGTTTGCATCACATCCAGACAGGTAGATAGGATTCTCATCTTCAGCACAGTCAGTAGCAAGCTCTGCGCATTTAGTTCCTCCGCAGGTAGATACTCCACTTCTGAATTGACCCATCTTTCCTGAGAAAATCACAATAAGCAGCACAAGCACAATCAATGCAAGCACTGCTATAATAATAACATTCATGCTAAGTCCTTGTCCCTTTTTCATTTTTAAGCTATGTAGATATACAGCACACGCCGTCTATCTGGGCACCTTCATTATAGTCGCTATCGCCATCAAGATTGCATGCAAGATCGTATCTTACAGTATCATAATCTCCTGAGCATTCTGTCCCTACATCAAACACGCATGTTCCTCTGTTTGTCTCGCATTTGTCCATCTCTGTTCTTGTCTTGCCAAGCTTTCCCATAAATATGACAGAAAGTACAACAAGGACAAGTAGGGCAATTGCCGCAATGATTATAGTATTTATTGATAATCCTTGTGCTTTTTTTCTCATTTTAACACCTCTTCATGATTATTCTTTAATCTTAATTCATTCATATTTAAATCTTTCGAAGAAAA
>JAGLGH010000026.1 GCA_023144115.1 Nanobdellota archaeon
ACTTTGCTTTTTCTGCGAAAGTTTTATATATGTTATGTAACTCTCTTATAGGAGAAGAGAGAAAAGAAGCGAATATACGAATATATAAGGGCATATTTTCTCAGCTAAAGAAAGTTGTTTTATAGAATGGCAAAATCAAAACTTAAACCATTATTACCAAGCTTAAGAGAAAGGAAAAGATACCTTGCTTATGAAATCATATCAAGGGAAGATCTTAATCTTTTTGTTGATGTTGATGAAATTTCAAAAGCATTGACATGGGGTGCGCAGGATTATCTTGGTGATATTGGTATGGCAGATGCAGGTCTGATGATTCTAAAGGATAAGTATAATCCTAAAAGTCAGAAAGGTCTTATCAGAGCAGCGCATAAGTCAATTAATAACCTTAGGGCAGCATTAGCTTTCATCTCATCAATAGGCAATAAGGATGTTATAGTAAGGTCTGTGGGTGTAAGCGGAATAATGAAAAAAGCATATGATAATTATGTAGCTGGATGAGAATTAAATTAGAAAAAAATAAAAATTATAGAAAGGAGGGATAAAATGCAACCAATGCAACATCAAATGATGGGTTATGACAGGGCAATTACAATGTTCAGCCCTGACGGAAGATTATTGCAAGTAGAATATGCAAAGAAGACAGTAAAGCAGGGCTCGACTGCAATCGGGATGGTTTGCCAGGACGGGGTGATATTTGTCACAGATAAGAGAATTGTGGATAAGTTCATTGTAGCAGAAGCTGTTGAAAAGATATTTCAGATAGATGATAACATTGGCGCTACTGCATCAGGCATCCTGTCAGATGCGAGAGTACTTGTGGAAAGGGCGCAGCAGTCTGCGCAGCAACATAAGATCACTTATGATACAGAAATAGATGTTTCAACAATTGTCAAGGAGATGTGCAGTCTTAAGCAAATATGCACTCAGTCTGGCGGATTGAGGCCATTTGGAGTAAGCCTGCTTGTCGGAGGAATAAACCCAGACGGCACACCTTCACTTTTTGAGACTGATCCTACAGGAATATTTTTCCAGTATTATGTATGCGTAATCGGTGAGGGTGAATCTGAAGTTGAAGAGATAATGCAAAAGAAGTACAGCAGAGATATCACTATGGAAGACGGTCTTAAATTATGTGTAGCAGCCCTGAATAAGGTAATTGGCAAGGAATTCAGTATTGACCGCATCGATGCAGCATTAATCAGCATTAAGGAAAAGAAATTTACCAAAGTGTCAAAGGTTAAGCTCGAAAAGCTGCTTAAGGAAGCAAAGAAGAAGGGTTAAGGATTATGGCTATAAAAGGAATCATGAAATACGATGTAATAAAAGGAGGTGTTGATTATGGTAGCTTATGTAAATGTTGAAGATTCAGTCATTGCAAGGCTGAAAATACAGGGAGCGAGATTTGAGATCCTTGTTGATTGTGATAAAGCCCTTCTTTTGAAACAGGGAAATGATATTGACATATCAGAAGTCCTTGCTTCAGAGGTGATATTTGTAGATTCAAAAAAAGGGGAGAAAGCTTCAGAGAATGAGCTGAAAAAGATATTTGGGACAGATGACTGCACAGCGATTGCGCAAGAGATCATAAAAAAAGGAGAAATACAGCTTACTGCTGAGCACAGAAAAAGTATGCTTGAGCAAAAAAGAAAGAAGATAATAACTGCAATACAGCAGAATGGAGTTGACCCAAAGACTCATATCCCACATCCTATGACAAGAATAGAAAATGCATTTGAACATGCAAACATCAAGATTGACGAATTCAAGGATGTAAAACTGCAGGTGCAGGAAATTGTCAAGCAGTTGCTGCCGATTCTTCCTATAAAATTTGAAACAAAAGAGATACAGTTAACAATCGGAGCGGAGTTTGCGCCAAAGTCACATAATGCTATTGCTTCTTTTGGAAGGAAACTAAGAGAAGAATGGCAGAATGACGGCAGCCTTGTTGTCGTCCTGGAGATACCAGGAGGACTTGAGCAGGAACTTTACGAGAAGGTAAATGCCGTATGCCATGGCAATGTGGCTGCAAAAGTTCTTGCCATCAGGTGATAGCAAGATTCTTTTCTGGCTGAAAAGAATATGGCTGATAAAATATGATACTCAGAAATGTCAATACTCCAACCTTAAGGTTGGAGAGATGGACATTTCTGGTCGAATACCTCCCTGAAGGATACCTCAGATTTATGTTGGGGAGGAATTCATAATAAGATACACGAGGATTGATAAAATATGAGCGAATTATTAGTAAAGTCAAAAGAAATTGCAGTTCCAGGAGAAGAACTTGCAATAGGAATGGATTTTCTGCCATCGTATGGAACTTACAGAGATGGAGATAAAATTATAGCAAATAAGCTTGGCTTAGTGCATATAGAAGGTAAAGTTGTGAAACTTATTTCACTTTCAGGAAGATATGTTCCAAAACGGGGAGATACAATAATAGGAGATGTAACTGACCTTCTTATGAGTGGTTGGAGGATTGAAACCAATTCTGCATATAGCGCAGTGCTTGGTATGAAGGATGCAACAAGTGAGTATATAGCGAGAGGCGCTGATCTTTCACAATACTTTGCTATTGGTGATTGGGTAGTTGCTAAGATAACCAATGTGACAAGCCAGAAACTTATTGATATAACTATGAGAGGTCCTGGGCTTCGTAAGTTAAATGGCGGCAGGATAATCTATATCAATACAAACAAGGTGCCAAGGATAATAGGCAAGGCAGGTTCAATGGTATCGATGATAAAAGATGCTACTGGATGCAAAATAATTATCGGTCAGAATGGTGTTGTATGGGTGCAAGGTGAACCAGAGATGGAGATTCATGCTGTGGAAACAATAAAGAAGATTGAGAGAGACTCACATGTGAGTGGATTGACAGATAAGATAAAGATTTATCTTGAGACGATAACTGGCAAGAAGCTTGAAGCACAAACCCAAAAATATCCTCAAAAATAATTTAATCAAGGTGATTTTAAATGGTATTTAAAAGAGAAGGAAGAAAAAATGACGAGCCAAGAAAGATAATTGCTAAAGTTGGGATAATTCCAAGAGCAGATGGTTCAGCATATTTTAAAATAGGGAATACTGAGGCATATGCAGCAGTATATGGTCCAAGGACTCTTTTTCCAAGATTCAAGCAGGATCCTACAAAAGGTATATTAAGATGTAATTATAACATGATGCCTTTCAGTGGGATGGGAAATAGGGTCAGGCCTGGGGCTAACAGGCGGGCAAAGGAGATCTCCATGGTAACAGAGAAGGCTCTGCTGCCAGTTCTTGATCTTGTAGATTATCCAAATTCAGTAGTAGATGTATTTATTGAACTGCCGCAGACAGATGCTGGAAGCAGGTGCGCAGGGATATGCGCAGCTTCAATGGCTCTTGCAGACGCAGGATTAGTGATGAAAGATCTTGTCTGCTCTGTTGGAGTAGGGCATATAGATAATACTCTGCTTGTTGATCTGGATTATGATGAAGAAGCATTTGACGGCGTTGTTGCAGACATACCTCTTGCAGTAATCCCCAGGACAGGAGAATATACACTCCTCCAGATGGATGGGATTATTGGAAAAGAAGATCTTTTTAAGGTAATGGAATTAGGAAAGAAAACAATAGGTATGATTTATGAGGCGCAGAAAAATGCACTCAAGGAAAAATACATGATAGAACCAGTTATAGCAAAAAAAACTGCACAAGGAGGTATCAAAAATGAATGATGACCTTAGATCACATATGCTAAAAACACTTGAAAAAGGGCTGCGTTATGACGGCAGGAAACTTGACGAATTTAGACCAGTCTCTGTTGAGACAGGGGTTATCAAGACTGCAGAAGGGTCAGCGCGTATAAAGATAGGCGAAACAGAAGTCCTTGTCGGAATCAAGACAGAAGTGGGCACACCTTATCCTGATTCTCCTGATGAAGGTACAATCATGGTAGGGGTAGAACTTTTGCCTTTATCAAATCCAGCTTTTGAGATGGGACCTCCGTCTATTAATTCAATAGAACTTGCAAGAGTTGTTGACAGAGGCTTAAGAGAGAGCCATGCTATTGATTTCAAAAAGCTCTGCATAAAAAAGGGAGAGCAAATATGGATTTTATGCATAGACATATGTCCAATCAATGATGCAGGCAATCTTTTTGATGCAGCTGCTCTTGGAGCTATTGCTGCGCTGCAGACTGCAAAATTCCCTGAATTCGATGGAGTTACAATAAATTATAAGAAACTGACAGATGTTTCTCTGCCTGTTTCAAAAGTGCCTGTTGAAGTCACAGTCTGGAAGATAGGAAATTACCTTATTGTTGATCCATCACCAGAAGAACAAGAGCTTGCAGATGGAAGGCTGACAGTAGCTACAATGGAAGATGGCAAGTTGTGCGCAATGCAGAAAGGCGGAGTCATACCATTGACTATTGAGGGTATCGAAAACATGGTCGAGATTGCAGTGGAAAAGACCAAAGAGTTGAGATCTTATCTCGGAGGAAATTAGGATGGTTAAAAATATCCCTGATTCAGATGAACCAATAACTGATTTTACAAAGTATGAGCGTGCCAGAATGATAGGCTCAAGAGCACTCCAGATTTCAATGGGGGCTCCTTTTCTTATCAATCTTTCTGAAAAAGAACTTGAGAAAATAGACTATAATCCAATCAGGATAGCAAAACTTGAGTTTGAAAAAGGAATACTTCCTATAACTGTAAAAAGACCTATGCCAGAACGAAAGGAAAGCGCAAAAAAGTAATTAAAATAAAAACCTTTATAAATAAACCCCAACATCCTATTATTAGAATTAATAGAGGGAGAGATTATGAAAATTCCAAAGATTATCAAAAGGCATTGCCCAAAGTGCAAAACTCATACTGACCAGAAAGTTACAAGTGCTAAGAAAAGGACAGTCAGTTCAGCTCATCCTCTTGCAAAGTTTGCAAAAGCAAGAGCTGGTTTTGGCAAAGGAACTGGCAATTTAGGAAAGTATGGTTCAAAACCAGCTATCAGTAAATTCAAGATGGCTGGCAAAAAGACAAGCAAGAAGACTGATTTCAGGTATGAATGCTCTGTATGCAAAAAATCTACTGTGCAAAAGAAAGGTGTTAGAACCAAAAAAGTAGAGTTCAAATAG
Organism: Nanobdellota archaeon; assembly: GCA_023144115.1. Classification (GTDB taxonomy): domain Archaea; phylum Nanobdellota; class Nanobdellia; order Woesearchaeales; family JAGLGH01; genus JAGLGH01. The sequence goes on from JAGLGH010000026.1 coordinate 5,120, forward strand.
CTGTTGCAGTCTTGAGATATAAATATTCATTAAAATCATGTTCAGGAGGATATAATCATGAAAAAGATCAAGGAGCCGGCAAGTAGATTCATAAAGATAAGATGCCCAAAATGCAAGAACGAGCAGATAATGTTCGGAAAGAGCAGCAGTATAATAAAGTGTTTGGTATGCGGCAAAGTTCTTGCAGAACCTACAGGCGGTAAGAGCAAGGTTAAGGCAAGGATTCTTGAAGTGCTTGAATAAAAAATTTTCTTAGAAAATTTTTCAATTAAAAATGTTTTATCATAAGAAAGGGTTTCCAGAGGAAGGAGAACTTGTGATGTGTACAGTCACAAGCGTTCAATATAATTCTGTGTTTGTAGAAATTGATGAATTTGGCAAAACTGGCATGATTCATATCTCAGAAGTCAGCCCGGGAAGGATAAGGAATATAAGAGACTATGTTGTCGAGGGCAAAAAAATTGTCTGTAAGGTCTTGAGGATACATCATGAGAGAGGACACATAGACCTTTCACTTAGGCGTGTTTCTGAAGGTCAGAGAAGAAAAAAAGTCAATCAGCTCAAGAAAGAGCAGGTCTGCGAGAAGATAATTGAATTTGTTGCGTCTAATCTTAAGAAGGATGTAAGAGCGATTTATGATTCTGTATTTGATAAGGTTTTTGATGAATACGGAGGTCTTAGCGATTGTTTCAGCGATATTGTTAAGGGTGACTTTGACATCACAAATCTGGGTCTTGATAAGAAAACAGAAAGTTTGCTTAAAGAGATAATTACGCAGAGGATAAAACCTGAACTGGTTGAGATAAAAGGTGAGTTCAATCTAATTAGTTATGCTCCCCAGGGAGTTGATGTAATAAAAGAGGCTCTTCTCAAAGGTGAGAAGATTGATGGTGATTTTTCTATAAAATACAAGGGTGCGGGAAAATATACCCTTGAGATAATAGCAGAAACCTATAAAGAAGCAGAGGATATCCTCAGCAAGGTGGAAGATGCTGTTATTAACCATGTTGTCAAAAATGATGGCGAGGCAAGTTTTACTCGCGTAGATAAGAAATAAGTTGTATGGAATGATGGCAAAACATATATTGAAGTGCAGCGGTTGTGGTGAATATACTATGGATGAAGTTCACAGTTGTGGCTCTCCTGCACTGCCTGTCAAGCCAGCTAAGTATAGTCCTGAAGACAAATATGGTAAATACAGGCGTGAAACAAAAAAAGAACAGTTTAAAAAAGAGGGATTATTGTAAAATGTGGAAGTTTACTCCTGTAGGAAAGAAGCCAAAACTGCATCACCCAATACTTATGGTTGGTCTTCCAGGTATAGGTAATGTGGGGAAAATCACAGTTGATTTTCTGGTAGATAACCTGAAGGCAAAAAAGATATATGATATATTTTCCTATACATTTCCAAATTCTGTCTTTGTCACTGAAAATAATCTTATTGAATTAATATCAATGTCAATCTTTCATAAAAATGTGAATGGGAAAGATATCTTGTTTCTTGCAGGAGATGTGCAGCCAACTGAAGATGTCGCAAGCTATGAGTTCTGCGATGAGATTCTGAAGATAATGAAAGCACAAGGGTGTAAAGAGATTGTGACAATCGGTGGCATAGGTCTTTCTGATCTGCCAAATAAGCCAAAGGTATATATCACTGGCAATTCGCGGAAGTTTATTGATGAATATAAAAAAGGCATAAAAGTAAATGATAAAATATATGGTATTGTTGGGCCTATTATAGGAATCTCTGGCTTGCTTGCAGGACTTGGCGGAAAATTTGGAATAGATGTAGTATGCCTTCTTGCTGAAACTTTTGGTCATCCAATGTACATTGGCGCCAAAGGCGCGCGAGTAGTGCTTAAGGCACTTGATATTAAGCTAGGGCTTGAGCTGGATTTCAAGAGCCTTGACAAAGAAATTAAGGAAATGGAATCAGATCTTATGAAGAGAGTTTCTGACCTTGAGGATCTTGCCAAGCAGAAGACTCATGGTGAATCCACTAGTTATATTGGGTAGGTTTGTAGAGGTAATTGTTTCTTTGTTTTCGGAAGGTTTTTATATTCTTAGTGTGTAGGATAATGTAAATTATGATTATTTGCTATAAAAGGTGATTGGGAATGAAGAAGATTTTATTGATGATTTTGATGGTTGTTGCTTTGGCAGGAATAGTTAGTGCTTTTGATTGTGGAGATAATATACTTGTTAATCACATTGCCGGAGATGTTTCGCCGGTTACTACAATTATTACTTATGGAACTGTTATGACTGATCTTACAGGTGAGAATAAATGCTGGATAACTCAGAATCTGGGTGCTTCTCAACAGGCATCATCATCTACAGATACTGCTATTGCCTCTGCTGGATGGTATTGGCAGTTTAACCGAAAGCAAGGATATAATCATGATGGCACAACACTCACGCCCTCTTGGTCAAGTACTGCAATTGATGAGGTCGTCGATTGGACTGCTATTAATGATCCTTGTGCCATAGAACTTGGTACAGGCTGGCGTTTGCCTACCAGTACCGAATGGACTAATGCCGATTCAAACGGCGGTTGGGCTAACTATGTGGATACGTTTGGTTCTGTCCTAAAACTTCATGCTGCCGGCTACCTTGATGATAGCGATGGTGCGTTGAGCATCAGAGGTCTCCGCGGCTACTACTGGAGTAGTACTCGGCTTGACAGTACCTATGGGTATAGACTATACTTCGGTGATAGTTTCAGTGCGATTTACCATAGTTCTAAGCGCTATGGCTATTCTGTCCGTTGCATTAATGATGGAGTTACAACACCAACATTCTCAACCTTCACATCCACAGAAACAACCAACTTCTCAGAAGGTGATGTTACAAACATAACAAGCTTGACTTTAGCAATTGATAACAAAGGAAAGATAGCATTCCCTCTAAGCCATAGCATAAATGCAGAGGGTGAGGATTATGACACAAATGTAAAGATTGAAGATGCTATGATATATGTAAACAGCGCTGATTTAGACTCATCCTTCAACAACTCAGCAACACTGACATTCGAAG
>JAGLGH010000260.1 GCA_023144115.1 Nanobdellota archaeon
TTGACTGATGATGCTGGTGCTCCTTAAAAAGGTGTAAATATGAAATACGCAAGATTTATTTTAAGCAAATCAAATGTATTGGAACAATACAAAGCTGTTAAAGCGCTGGCAGATGATGTTTCTTATAGTTTCAAGACCAATCCTAAAGTTGGAACAGTCCTTGAAAAAGAGACAGATTCCTGCTTTTCCCTGCATAGTATTGAGAATCTTGATCTAATAAAAGACAAAAAAAGAATATGGCTGTTTGGCCAGGCATGGGATAAAGCAGAAATGGAATCTATATTCAGCAAGGGCATAAGAAAATTTGTTGTTGATAATGAAAACGACCTTGAGATTCTTCTTGATTTTATTGGGGATAAATCTGTAAAAATTGATTTATTGTTGAGGATGAAACTTAAGGAGAATACTATCCATACAGGCAAATATTTTGTATTTGGCATGTCTTCAGACAGGATAAATAAGCTGATTCCAAAACTGAAGCAGAATAAAAACATAACTCAGCTTGGGATCCATATTCACAGAAAAAGCCAGAACATAAGCGAATGGTCTTTAAAATATGAACTTGAGCAGGTCTTATCTGATGATACATTAGCTGCAATTGACCTGCTGAATCTTGGCGGCGGACTGCCATGGAAATATAAGAACTTCAGGGCTGATGTTATTGAGCATATATCTTCAAAGATAATAGAAGTCAAAGAATGGCTTAATAAAAATAATATCAAAGTAATCATTGAGCCAGGAAGATTTATTGCAGCGCCATCTGTGAAGCTTGAGACAGAGATCATAAACATCTATGATAACAATATCATAATCAACTGTTCTATATATAATACCTCAATGGATACTTTTGTTGCTAATATAAGGCTTCTTGTTGAAGGAGAGCTTAAGGAAGAAAAATTCAGATCAGGCAATGCAAAAGCCTACACAATCAAAGGATGCACTCCATGTTCCATGGACCTTTTCAGATACAGAGTTTTTCTTAAGAATCCTAAAATTGGGGATAAGATTGTATTTTTGAATGCCGGAGCATATAACTTTGCAACAGACTTCTGCGGACTTCAGAAACTGGATACAGTCACTTTGTAAACTTTTTATGCATCCTTGACAAACCTTAAATAAACAAGAGATTATAATTCTTGGTTTTGGATTGAAACATTTAGAATTAAGATCAATATCCAGCCAATTCCCTTATCTAGAAAGTTTATTTATAACTTTATAGCCTGTTTTTATCTTCGATAAAACAGATAGTCTGAAACTTTGTTTCAGAACTTTATTTAAAAATAATCTTTTTTCCGCCGCCCAAATTTTAATTTTTTGCAATTTTCCACAAATTCAAAATATATTGTCTATATGTTTCAGCAATATCTTTGTCTTGAATTAATATTACAGAAGGATTTTCTTTTTTCCATGACCCTAATAAAACTTTATCGCCAAAAACAACTGTAACAATTGGGGTAATTTTATCAGTTGGTAAAAATTTATATTGCCATTCTTTTTTTGAATAATTTGCTTTTTTTACAGATTTCCTGATTTCTTCAGTATCATTATATATTATTTTTGCTTTAATTTTTCGTTTTCTTCTTTCATTTTCCCATTTTTCTATAAAATATGGGAGTATCAGAGAAGAATTTTTTGAGATCCCCATTGCATAAAATTCTTTTTCCTGTAAAATTAAATTTAGAATCGTTTGAATCCCTTTTACACCAGTGTATACCTCTGTTTTAGGAATATTTTCTGATTTTCTTTCTTGCATCTTTTCCAAATCTGGAATAATTTCTGAAATTCGTTTTTTCTTATAATCTAAATTCTCAATAATTGT
>JAGLGH010000261.1 GCA_023144115.1 Nanobdellota archaeon
CTTCTTAAAATATCATATATTGAAGCTCTTGGAATTTCCGATTTTTTTGATATTTCTGAAGCTATTGTCTGATTTAGTTTCAGTAGGGTTAAATATACTTTAATATCTGTATCATTTAGTCCTAGTAATTTTAGTTCCTCTTCCATATATTTAATTCTTCTTCTTTTATTTATATATCTTTCTATTCTGTTGATTAATTTCAACAGCAAAGGTTTATATTCTATTAAGTAAATACTATTATAAAATGACAAAACAAATCGATCAGTTTGATAATAAATGGTATGGTTCAAAAAAAGTAAGAACATATTTGGATAATCTTGATGAATATAAAAAATTGATGTTATCTAGAACATTGGCTGATTCATTGGGGTTAGAATCTTTCATTTCTTTTGAGGGGAAAGTGTTTAATGAAATCAAATGTTATAACACCCCTTCAAGTGACGGCTCTCTTTTCGATTATCCAGAAAATATATCTGACCTTAAGTATCATCTGGACGGAATTAAAAGAGGATTTCAAATGGGCTGTTTTACACCTTTAGATGATCTTATATGTAAAATGTATGGGCATGTAAATATAAATGAGATAAAACAACACAGGAAAAAGGTAGTAAACAGTTTTGAAGACAAATTTAAGAAGTATATTTCCAATTTTAAAAAATCAGTTGAACAAGTAAGAGAAAGAACAATGAAGGATAAAAATGATTGTCCTCATTGGAGAAGGGAAAGAAGAGAGTTACTACAGTTGCTTTGTGAAAATTCTTCTGAATGGCCGTTGTACTTATATAAAGGAACACGAGATTATGTATTAAAACTTCCAGAAAAAAGGAGAGATAGTGATTATTTAATTAAGATGTTTACACAAAATTTAACTTCTAATTTAGCCTCCAAAGATACAAGTGTTTTAAAAAGTGTAATCCTTCCAGCAGTTTTTGAATATGATAAAAAGTTTTATTGGCTAAGGGATCATAGAAAATGGTTTGATAAAGAGAAAGGAATGGAACTAGCAACAGATGTTTTTAATCCCCTAAATTATATGAGTCTTGCTGATGTTTTTCCTTCTGGAGCAATCTCTTCAAAGTTTGTAAAAATTGTTCACCCAGATGAGGGTCCAAGTAATGCAAAAAGATCAAGAGGTTATTATCTACAGGTCGACTTTAATGAAATTTTTAATATGGATGGATTAAATGAATTTACTTATAAATTAACTGGCCAATGTAGATCTTGTAATAAAATATGAGGAAAAATAAAATGACATTAGTTAAAGACCTAACAAAAGAATATACGAGAATAATGAGGCGCCATAAAGGAGAACCTATTGATTTGGCAAGAAGATACGCTAGTGGCGCTTATTTGGCATTAGAATTAGGATTGGAAAAAAGGGCAAAAAGCGCAGTAGAAAGATCAATTTCTTCATATCAAGATGGATTGATAGCCACAACCGATAGGAAAGAATATGCCTCTATTCAAGGAGAACAAGAGTTAGTTAGGTGTCTTCGAAAATGTCATAAAGATGAAGGGAGATACTGGGATTCTTCCGATGAAAAATTATATGTTAAAAAGATGCATGATTTTTTAAATTGTTTAAGAAAAAAAATTAACCCTGGTCCATTAGAATTTATTGCTGAACAAAAGGGATGGTTACAGATTCTTTCGCAGGGAGATTGTACCTATTTTCCCCCGGGAACAATGGAAACTTTTTTTGAACAATTAGTTTCATATAAAGAGAGAGCAGGACAATTACCTGCAGCGGATTTCCCTGGAATTCATTGTGCAATAGATAGCAGTTATAATTATGTTCTTGAGTCCTGTTCTGGAGGGCATGTTTATCATGGTCGTAAATTAGTACATCCAGATTTATTTAAAGAAACATTTGAAAAAACTAGAGATATTCTAAAAGCAAATCCCAGTAATGAATTAATCAATGGATGGATTGATAAAAAACTTGATTATGGCAGGTTGCGTGATGCGAGTGCTATTTTAACTGCAACAGGATTTAGTAAAGATGATATTAAACTAACACATAGTTTTGATGATTATCTTCCAAGAGTATGTCGTTTTGATTATTGGGTTAATAGTCGTGATCAAGATGATAAACCATTTTCATTTCCGACTCGTGGATGGGAATGGATAGAAGAAAATACTTCCTCAAAAATTCCAGTCGCTAAAATTAGACGTATTTACACAGAAATGATTAAATTAAAAAAAGAAGAGGGAATGCGGAAATGTGTTGGAGATATGTCCTCGGATTTGAGTGGAGATTATGTTTATTCTAGTGCTCCTTCTGAAGAATTCTGGGATGAAAAAATAGCACTTGTCCATAAAGTAACGGGAGTCAAACCTCCTGTCGTAAAACAAAAAACAACAGAAACTATAACTTTTGAAAAATAAACTGTGATAACTTCCTAGAACAAACTATAGGCAGTCATATCAACCCCCACATAAACTCAAAATAATTC
>JAGLGH010000262.1 GCA_023144115.1 Nanobdellota archaeon
GGCATAACTAACTAAGAAAACAACTCCATTTAAAAAGATTTTGTTTACCGATACTTATACAAATTCAAAAACGCCTTTACTTCACCATAAATATCACCAGCATCCTTGGCAACAGCGTTTTCATAGCCCATTGTATAAGGCTTGAATACATACCTGTCAAATAGCTGCCTGAGGAAGAAGAATATTGGCTTTCCTTCCCATCGGTTCTCATAATCTGTAACAAGCCAGCCATCAAAACTAAGCTGCACACTTCCCTGGTTCATCTTTACTTTGGTGCCGTCTTTCTCAATTTCAACTTCAGTGATGCCTATTGCAATCAATCTGATGTTTAGGATAATCTTTGCATAATCTGTAATCTTCTTCCATGGCTGAAGCAAAAGTTCAATATCCTTGCCCTTTGGAGTAACTTTCTCTACATTCTTCTTCTCCATCTTATCATATCCTTTTTCGCGCAGCCAATTATCTATCACTGCATGAAGTTCATGCATACTGAAAATCCCTTCATATGTGACACGTAATTTATCCACAACTGTTCTAGTTTCAACCATTTTCACCACACATCATAAAACGCATTTGCTTTTGTTTCTGAATCAAGATGCTTCTTTAAAAGAGTATGCAAAGCATAAAGATTATAATACAACTCATCATCCCATACAGTATCAAATTCTTTTTTAAATACAAATTTCTCATAAAAATCCTTGACTTTTTTGAGATAAGGCTTGCCTTTGAATCTGCCGCTATAATCTTTTATAACCTCGCAGCCAAGTAGTATCCTCACATGGGCTTTGGTAAGCTTAACCTTTTTCCCCTCTTTAATCACATCAACCTCTTTCTTATCTAATATCCAAAAATTAATAGCCATAGTATATTTAACATAATCTGTGACTTTCCTCTCAGGTTTCCAGGTAATCTCTTCTTCGGTTGCCTTTACCTTATATGTAGGTTCTTCAAACTTAAACCCCTTTTCCGCAAAAAACTGAGTACATTCACGATATAAAGCTTCAAGGTCAAATATCCCATCATAATTGAGTATAATTGGATGAGGACCTATTGGTGTTTCCATATTTTATGTTTTATTGATTTTAATTATATAAATGTATCGCTTAGTATTTGATTTTCCTGCAAAATATTATATATACCTTATGATTATCAGGATATATGAGATACACAATTCTTGACTGCTACACTGATGAGCCTGCAGGCCTGGGTGTTCCGCCTTATATTGGAACATATCCAAGATACATAACAGGATACCTTTTGCAGCAAGGTCATGAAGTGGATTACATAACAATCGATGATCTCAGGCTTTTAAAAAAATACAACAACATAAAAAAAGAGCCAACTGAAAAGGAAAAGACAAATATCAGGATATATAACACAACAGGAAAACCAATTCAAAAAATCCTGGACAAGACAGAGAATCTAATCATAATCCTAGGAGTTCATGTCCCTGGCAAATATCTCTCTGCCATCCCTGGAACATTAAGAGAAATCACACCACTTATCAAAGATATCAACTGCAAAAAGATCCTCTCTGGCCCTGCAATCTATGGGACTCAGCTGGAAGGTGGCAAATTCTTTGAAAAAGCAAAGGAAGACATGTTTAACAAGATTGAGAATTTTAAGTTTAGCTATGATGAGATTGCAGAATACGCAATAAGAGGAGCAGATATAGTAAAGAATATCCCAGGACATAGGATAATCGAGATAGAAACAAGCAGAGGATGCTCAAGAAAAAGCGGATGCTCTTTTTGCACAGAGATACTAAAAAGCAGATTGCAGTTCAGAAAACAAGAGGATATAATAAAAGAAATCAAAAAGTTCACTGATTTAGGCATGAAGTACTTCAGATTAGGAAAACAAAGCTGCTTCTATGCATATCCTGGCGCAGCAAAACTCCTGAAAGACATAAGAAAAGAATGTCCAAATATAAAAATCCTGCATATTGACAATGTCAATCCTGCAAATGTAATAAAAGATGAGAAAGATGGCGCGCCAATCACCAGGGCAATAGTGCAATACTGCTCACCAGGAAATGTGGCTGCATTTGGCGCAGAGAGCTTTGACCCTGTGGTCTGCAAAGAAAATAATCTCAATTCTGATGCAGAAACAACCTATAATGCAATCAGAATTCTCAATAAGTATGGATCAGAAATAGGAAGCAGCGGCTTGCCAAAATTCCTCCCTGGAATTAATATTTTATTCGGCCTCAAAGGAGAGAGCAAAAAGACCCATGAAGAAAATATGCATTGGCTCAAAAAAATCCTTGACAACAACATGCTTGTAAGAAGAATAAACATCAGGCAGGTATCAATATTCGAGGGAACAAGACTCTATGAAGAATGCGGCAATAAATTTCTGAAAAAGAACAGAAAATACTACTGGAAATGGCGCAACCAGATAAGGCAGGAAATTGACTACCCTCTGCTGAAAAGACTTGTTCCAGAAGGCGCAATACTCAAAGATGCACAATCAGAAATCTACGACGGCAAGACTACATTTCTCAGGCAAATCGGCACATATCCTTTGATAATAGGAGTAAAAAAACGGCTGCCCCTTAATAAATTCTATAACATTAAAGTCACAGGACATATGCTCAGGAGCATTATTGGAGAAGAGATATAATAAAAAAATGTTGACTTATCTATAAACCTCATGCACTCCCACAAGTTTTCCCTTTAAACCAAATATCTTACTATCACCATTATAATCTGGTGCTCTTATTGGATAACCAGATTTTAAAGAAATTCTATCATAATCACCCAAATCCTGACAAGAACCCATCATAGCTCCAGGTTTATCCTGATTAAGCTCACAAAGCACTTTGCTTATCCCATGATAAGAGACTCTATCTTCTATTTTCTCTTCTGTAAGATAGCTATCAAGAGTACCTTCTATACCCTGTGGTAATTTATCTATCTGAAGTACTGCATAAGTCTGTGCTTTAGGCTCTGCTGGTTTTTCAGATCCTTGCTGATCAATACAACCTACTGTATAAAACAAGGGTATGAATGACAATAATACTTTAATTGAGTTTGGAATATATTTTTTCATATCTCTTCACCTCTAAATCTGGTTCTGTTCATTAAGTAAAATTTTGTTACTCAAACTAATGTCTTATTACTAGCAAGTGACAAATACTATATAAACCTTTCTATTTTATACTAGAAAAACAGCATTAATTTGAAACAAAAACAAATATTTTTAAAGTTGTAACTATTTTAAAATAATTAAAGGTGGAAATTAATGCATATTAACTATAAGGATCTTGTAACAATTATGAAAGAACATGGTGGCATAGATAATACAAAAGTTGAAAGCACTAAAGCTAAAATCTTAGAATGTAATTGGGCC
>JAGLGH010000263.1 GCA_023144115.1 Nanobdellota archaeon
CCAACAATCTGGCAGCTGTCACCAACCATCTCATTCAGCTTTGCGCAGCTTGCAAAATCTTCCTGCTCAAAAGGATCCTCTAAGCTGACCAGACCATGCTTCTGGACAATCTCCACATATCTTGCAATAAGCTCTTCCTGAGAAAGTTCCATCCCCTCAATATTATACTTATTATTTCCAGCAAAGAACTCAGAAGCAGCAGCATCAAGACCTATGAATATCTTACCCTCGTATCCTGCTTTTTTAATCGCTGTCTCAATCAGTTCTATAGGCTCTTCTATATTTTCAAGCGGAGGGGCAAACCCACCCTCATCACCCACATTTACTGCATCTATTCCATATTTCTTCTTTATGATTGCCTTAAGAGCATGATATGTCTCAGCTCCCATCTTCAACGCTTCACTGAATGACTTTGCTCCAATCGGAAGAATCATATATTCCTGAATATCCAGCTTGTTTCCTGCATGCTCTCCGCCGTTTATAACATTAAAGCTAGGCACTGGCAGCACCAGCTTGTTATTTCCAGCAAGTTCTGCTATATGCTTATATAACGGAACACCCTTACATAATGCAGCTGCCTTGCACACAGCCATACTAACAGCAAGAATAGCATTTGCTCCAAGCACCGACTTATTCTTTGAGCTGTCCAGATTTAGCATCACATCATCAATCTTCCTTTGCTCAGCACAATCCATGCCAATAATTGCAGGAGCTATCTTATTATTTACATTTATAACAGCTTTAAGCACACCCTTGCCCATATAGCGATCTTTATCTCCATCCCTAAGTTCAATAGCTTCATGCACACCTGTTGAAGCACCGCTTGGCACAGCAGCCCTTGACATGCCATATTCTGTAATAACATCTACCTCAACAGTAGGATTGCCTCTTGAATCCAGAATTTCCCTTGCCTTGACTGATTTGATTTCATATGTCATGAATATCACCCTTTTGATTATATGACAGAATAGAATGTTTTTGTTTAAATAAGTTTGGGTTGTAAAAAACCACTTATAAATAAGACATAAGACTTCTTAGCCTTTGGATTAAAACTCCTATAATCCAACTTAGTATTCAACCTGTTCCCAAACCCAAGAAGTTCATCCATAACGCCAAATATCACTGATTTATATTTGAATTTATCTATATATGGCGTTAGTTACAATTTTGAAAAATGCTCTTTTGGTTTGGAATAAATAAGAAAGTTTTTAAATAATTAAAATTTATAAATACTTATGGAGACAATATCTGGAAAATCTTTATCAAAAATTGGAATAGGTAGTTATGGCGTTGGAGGGAGGGGTCATAGAGATATGAAGATCACTGAAAAAGTAGATAATGAAATATATGTTGATGCTTTAGTTCACACACTTAATAAAAATATTAATTTTACTGAACTTTGCCTGGGATATGGTCATGGTCAATCTATTGTTTTATTTAAACAGGCATTAGACAAAAGTCAAGTTTCCAGAGAAGATTTATTCATAACTCATTCTCTTTATCCTAGAGACTTACCTTCAATTGAAACAATCAATCAAGATATAGCAGATTTTTATAAAATTATGCAAACTGATTATGCAGATTCAACATTAGTTACCCAATCGATTTTAATCAAATTTGGAGAAAAACCTATTTATGATATTTTACACAATTTAGTTAAGCAAAATAAAACAAGATACATAAGTCTTTCCAATGCAAGTCCATCTTGGATAAAAAAATTTTATGATGAATTTGGTGATAAATTTTTTGCTCATGAAGGTCATCTAAGTTATGAAGTCAGAGCATTGCAAGACAAAGGAGTTCTTAGTGTATGCAAAAAGTTAAATGTTGAAAATATAATATGGCGACCTCTTCGTAGAAATCAGACAAAATCTCATGATTGGGATATGCTCATTAAGTTAGCTAGAAAATATCAAAAAACACAAAATCAGATAATTTTAAATTGGATGTGTCATGAAGAATATCGACCAATGGTTATGTCTACAAATAAAAAACATATTGACGAGAATATTGAATCTCTAAATTTTAACATGGATGATAATGAATATAAATTAATTAATGAATTTCGACCAGCCAACTACATTTCTCCTGAAGTAGATTGGGAAGGTATTAATATAGATGATGATATTGTAGGATTAGTTATTGATATTGATAAAATTAAAAAGAATTCTAAATAAAAAAAAGAAGATTCAGTGGATTGAACAAGGAGAATCTTTTCTATCTCGTTGATACCTTCTTTCCCATAATTGGTTAATCTTTTGAAGAAAATTGGGGTTAACAAACGCTTTAATATCTCTATAAACAGGTAAATAGTATTTATCTACAAGTTTAAATATCTCTATTGAATTTCCAACTAATCCAACTGGCTTGATTGATACTGGTGAAAAAAAACCACATTCATTATAGCGGAATATTTCAGATACTGGTTTTAAGCCAGCCGCTTTTCTCACTTCATTTAAGCCTGCCAATGCCCCCTTGGGAGTTAGATAATTCCTATCATCTAATTCAAACATATCTTTTAGATTATCAAATATCATTCTTTTTGAATATTCTAAGAATTCAGAATCGTAATTTGAAGAATCAGTTGATTCTGTGTTCATTAATGCCATTAAATCTACAGGACAACAATAATCTGGTTGCTGTTCTGTCTCAAATAAGATACCCTCAGGCCTATAGCTTCCATTAAATTCTTTATCTGGAGCAGATACGCACAGCCTAGTTTTCATACTGCCATGATATGTGTTAGGTATAATAATATCAGTATGTAATATGTCTGTTAAATACTGACATGTAAATTTATTTTTGTACTCTGGCATATATGTTGAAGTACCAAGAGTTGGTGAATCTTCTGAACCAATGTTCGCCATACTTTTGAAATATGTCTTTGTTACTGTCATGTAATAACTAAGAGGGAGCATTATTTAAATACTTCCTCCCACTAAGTGGGAGGGATATATCAACAGAGTTTTTAATCTCTAAAATGACCTACTCCCACAACCTAAAGGTCGGAGTATTAAACCCCAAGGCTCACTTACGTTCGCCAATAACATAGCCTTTTTTCTTTCTAACATACCCAATATAAACGCTTTTGGGACGCTGCGCTTTCACACCACGTTTTTATGGAAATGAACTCCTCCTCAACATAAATATGGGGTATCCTTCTGGGAGGAGTTCGACC
>JAGLGH010000264.1 GCA_023144115.1 Nanobdellota archaeon
GTATTGACATTTCTGAGTATAACTTCTTTTAAGTTATAACATAAAATTTATAATAACTAGTTTATTTAAAATATTATCATTAAAATGAAAAAAACTGAAAAAAAAAGTGTTTTAGGCATTAATGAATTTTATAATATAAACAAATTTCCTAGTTCTGAAGGAATGACAGTTTTAGGAATTTCAATACCTTTAATTGATCATAAGCAATCTGCAACAAAATGTTTTCAATCAACAGAGTTTTTAATATCTAAAATAAAAAAATCTGGTGTAGGTGCGATTATTTCTTATAGTGATGGTTTATACATGAATAGTGATGAACCAGCAAATAAATTAAAATATAAATTTCAATTATTGATGGAAAAACATAAGCAAAAATATTTAAAATTAATACATCAAAATATTAACATAATTCCTTCTGCATTCTCATTTGTAACTTGGAGTCAATTAATTCTTTCTTGTAAAGAATTTTCAAATTATTCAAAAAAATTAAAAAAAATATATTCTAAGGATAAGCTGTTTCAAAAATATGTTGATTTAGATATTACAACTACTAATAGAGTTATTGATGAAAATAGTATTAATTATATATTAGAAGAAGTACTTTTAGATTATTTAATTATAATGGGCAGAGTAAGATTACAAAATGATTATATTCAAGATAGACAAAAATGGATTTTAAATTGTTATCATGGCAAACCCCATAGATCTCATGTTTATATTTATCAAAAAAAGATTTTTAATTTAAAAAGTGATAATATTTACAAAGGAAGCTGGTATGACCTTATTAATAAAAAATTATATGAATTTGATAGGTTAGATATTGAAACATTTGATTTTAATCAAACCTAAACAGAATAATCAAGCAAGCTAGGTATAAGCTTCTGTTCAGCTACTCTTAAATGCTGCTGATATGTAGCTAAGGAAATTCCCATAATCCTGGCAAGTTTCCGCAAACTCGTCTTTCTGGGTATCTTATAATATCCTTCCATAATAGCCAGATCCATTACTGCTTTTTGCTTTAGGGTCAAGTCTGGCATAAGCTTAGGAAAGAATACATTATCTATATTTATATTTTGTAACTTAAGCAGCTTAAAATTAGCTATCTTCTCCCTTACATTATGGATAAATGCTGATATCTCTTCTTTTTTCCATGAACCAATCTCCCAGGTCTCATATCCATCTGGTGCAATCAGGACAGGTTTTAGAAAGATTATCTTAGGAGTATAGAATGCAACTGCTTTTGTGTCTGCCTTTTCAAGAAGAAAGAACATAGATTTTTTTCTTTCTAATCTTATTACATTCTCATCTTTTTCCAAATCACTGATAAAAGCATCAATATCCTTAGGTTTCCCAGAAATATAATGCATAGAAGATGATACCTGCCTGCCATTTTCACTAAATACAGAAAATGCCACAGACTGAAGTGAAACTCCAAATCGCTCACATCTGTCTCCAAGAATGCATTTATGTTTTAATCTTATTTTAGCAATCCACATATACATACATGTATGGGATTCAGTTTATATAATTTTCGGAATCACTTGCTATCTTCAATGCATCTGTTTTAGATTTTATAATATTAATGATTTATTAATACTAATAGAAATTACAATTTATAATTATCAATTATTGCTGATTCTATGTTTGGAGCTAAATTTAAACTCAATGCTTCTTTTGGAGTCACATATATGATTTCAGAAAAAATATCAGGTTCACATATTTGAGGAGTTCCATTTTGGACATCAACTTTGAAAATTTTACGATTAAAACGTCGATTGTCTGATTCAAATGAATATTCCCCAAGCATTTCCTTTATTGTGACCCCCACACCAATTTCTTCAAATACTTCTCTTTGAAGTGCTTCTGAATCAGTTTCAAAATTATTATACTTTCCTCCAGGAAAAGTATAATCCTGATATTTAATTTTTTTAATTAATAAAATCCTATTATCTTTTTCTAATATTCCATTAATAAGTTTAATTATGTTATCCATATACCCGCATATATTATCACATTTATAAATCTATCTATTCTGTAACTACTCATTAGTAATCCCCCTTATTTCGCCAATAAGTTATAAATACTGAGGAATTAATCTTTATGACTAAACTCAATAATAATCAAATTAGATTTGGATGATATTCAACCAGATGATTAAATCCCTTCAAAAGTTTCCTGCGGAAACTTTTGATTAAAAATTATCTCATTAAGCAATACTTCTTATTAATCACAACTGAGGGTTTTCAAGAAAACAAAATAAGATAAATTATAGACATTTCATGTTTGGATTCTCTCATTTCATTTGTGAAATCCCCATTCAAAACTGAAACGCCATTTCAAAAATAAAAAGGTTTATATATTCCTCCTGTATTAAGCCCTAATAATGGAGAATTCAAAGATATTGCAAGAACTCTTTGACAGCAAAATCCTTGCTATCCTTAAGCTGTTTTTCAAGCATCCTGATAAGCAGTTCTATCTTCTTGAGATCTCAAAAGGCTCAAAAGTATCATCAGCAACAACATTCAGGATTGTAAATAAACTCACAAGCTTGGATCTCCTGAAGCAGATTACAATAACAAGAATCAAACTTTATCAGCTCAACAACAATGAAAATATCGAGTTCCTGAAAGGATTTATAAAAGATGAAATACAAGTACTGAAGATATTCTTGAATCAAACAAAAAACATCCCTAACATAGAATCAATCATCCTTCATGGCAAGGAAATGCCAAACAGGGCTAACCTGCTGATTATAGGAAAAGATATTGATCCTGAGCAGATAAAGACAATATGCGGAGAGATAAAAGAGAAATACGATTTTACTATATCCTCCCTGACACTTGCAAAAGAACAATATGAGCAGATGAGCCAAATGGGCCTTTATTCTGGACAGAAAAAGATTATATTCCAACAAGAATAAATTGCTCTGCAAACCTTTTACAGCTGAATCTAAAGTTCTAAATTCCACATATTTAAAAGAATATAAAAAAGATTTCCCTAAGAAATCTTTTTTAGAAAAATACCCTTAAAGGGGTAAAAGTCCCTGCCTTCAAATTAGTTTCTGGGGGAATACAAAATGAAGGCAAAGAAAAAGTCACCTCTATTTCCTGAGGAATATCACCTGATAATCTCTATGCCAAGCTCATTCTCTATCATTTGGCTTTCAGGGCTTTTCTCCTTAGCTGCATTCGTAACATTTCCAAGCACCCATGGAGATTGTACACCGGTTATGATAGTCATCACTGTCAGCCTTCCATTCATATCATCACCAACTCTAGCTCCCCAAATTACATTTGCATCTTGGTCAAGGCTTTCTGTAACAAGCTCTCCAATCCTGTTTATCTCTTCAAGAGTCATGTCATTTCCGCCTGCAATATGGATAAGAGCCCCTGTTGCACCTTCATAGCTTATATCAAGAAGTGGATTAGATAATGCACCTTTTACTGCCTCATCTACCCTATTATTAGTATCTGAAGCCCCTACTCCAATCACCGCTACACCACCATTTGTCATTATAGCTTTAACATCAGCATAATCCAAATTTACAAGTGATGGAACTGCGATAGTCTCAACGATTCCTTTGATCATGGTAGATATAAGCTCATTAGCTACTGCAAAAGCCTGCTTGATTGGCAGGTTTCCTGCTATCTGGACTAGCCTGTTATTATCAATAACTATTACAGTATCGCTGTTTTTCCTCAGCTGCTGAAGCCCGAATTCTGCCTTATCTACTCTTGCCCTCTCTATCCTAAATGGCATGGTTACTGTACCTATTACGATTGCACCAGTTTCCTTAGCTACTTTAGCGATAGTAGGTGCTGAGCCAGTTCCTGTTCCGCCACCCATTCCTGCGCATACAAAGACCATATCTGAGGCTTTCAATGAATCTTTAATTTCCTGAAGATTCTCCTGAGCAGCTTCTGCACCTTTTTCAGGGTAACCACCACATCCCAGACCTCTCGTAACTTCTGCTCCTATAAGGAATTTCTTATCAGCTGCAGTAATATCAAGATGTTGTTGATCAGTATTACAAGCAATAATTTCTGCCCCTTCAATGCCTTTTTTATGCAACCAAGAGACCATATTATTTCCTGCTCCACCTGAGCCAATTACCTTTATATTTGCTTCTCCTACTTTTGCTTGCATTGTATCCTTCATCTGTTCTGCTATTTTATTTGCGTTCTCTACAAAAAAATCCATTTTTTCTTCCACCCCACGTATCACATAACTTGTTTTTTGTTTTTACTCCTCATCTGCCTCAGACACCCAGCACAAAAAGCCCATAATCACTGACATTATAAACAATTGGGTGCTGATTTTGTCCAAAATTGAAAATGAAGGCCAATTTGAGGACTTTCCATCAAATTGATTAATTATTAATAGTTTCCACCAAAACCAAACATTTCAATTATAAATTCTTCAGATAAACAACTATATAAATATTTTTGTGATGTGTTATATATATTAGAACCTATACTTTAAACTCAGCGACATAAAACCAAAAATTGAATGAAAAAAAATGATAAAATTAAAGAAAAAACTTATTTTTCAACAAACTCATAACCAACAGGAATCATAACATCTGCATCAGTGACTCTTGAAAGCAGAAGAGTCTGATAGTGTTGAAAGAACTGCTTGCCTTTCGCGTCATCAAACCACTGCACTTTCCAGGGAACTGCTTTATAGGTCAAAATCCACATGCTTTTAGTCAATCCATCTGCAGCATCTATATACTCAATCTCTATGCATTTAATATTTTCACAAGTAGCATCCTGAATTATTTCAGCGTTTGAAAGGCTCATGAGCTGTTCAGTAGGAGTCACCACATCATATTTAGCATAATCTACTTCCCAATATTCATCTGGCACATCATCACCGCAATATTGTCTGTCAGTGCAAAATGCATAAGCTTTCTGTTCTGCTTTATCAACAATCACTTCATTATACATTGAGCCATCATGTCTGCTTCCCACATACTCATTAAGAATTATATGGATCTTATCATCCTTAACAAAATATTCGCCATCGCTGTAAAAATATTGGTAATTTGTTCTTGTTGCTGCTTTTTCCATAAGTTCAGCAATAGGAGCAGGAACATCCTTATTCACAGGTTCCAATTCTTCAACAGGCGCTTCTTCAGGTACAGTTTCAGGAACCTCTTCATCTGGAGTCTCTTCAAGCTCTACAGGAGCAGGACTTGGTTCAACAATTTCCTCCACTTCAATAGGAGGCAATTCTTCCTGCTCTTTTTGAACTACTGAATCTTTTGCTATGTCCTTTTCAACGCATCCTGCGATTACAAGAATCATACAGAATAATAATATAATCATAATTTTTTTGTGCATGTTATCACCTTTTTATGTTTATTATGTATTCAATTCGCAGATTAGCATGAATCATATTTAATACTTATGATTTTAGGTAAGTAGAAAGTCAGATGTAACG
>JAGLGH010000265.1 GCA_023144115.1 Nanobdellota archaeon
ACTCCTGTGATTTTCGCTTAAATGTTGCCATGAAAAAATTACTTATCTCTTCAAACTTAGTACTTGGCTCTAATCTTTTAATCTTACCAATTCCAGTCCCCCATTTTTCAACAAAATCAATTTTATGAAAAATGTCTGCAATTAAAGAATTCCTTCGTTCTGAAACTGGCTTGCTTAAAATATCTTTAATGCTCAATCCTGCATATAATTTTCCAGGATTTAATATTTCAATCCTATCTTTAAATATTGCAATCTGAATTTCTTGAGGTATATAATAATCTCTATGACAAAATGCATTAATAATTGCTTCTCTAAAAGCATCTTTGTCTATTTCTGGGACATTAATCCTTCTTAAACCATCTAATCTCATTCCAACATTAATGTGTTCTAATATATATTGCTCCGCCTTTTTTATCAATTCAAACAAATCACCATGAAAATCAGTCATATCTATAACTTCTGATGATTTATCATTGCCTGAGAATACTGCGCATCTTAAATTCAATAATCGAAAATATTTATCTACATCTTTGCCGAACAATATGATAGAAGCATTGGTTAACTTATTATTCTTTACCAAATCTAATTTTTTAAGAACATCTTCTTTAGCAGTATATTCTAATCCTGCATCAGAAATATATCTTTTTAATTTTTCCCCAGAAATATCTGATAAACTTGCTTTTGAACAAATATCTTTGTCCCATCTGAAATAATCTTTATTTTTATTTAATATTAATTCCTCTAATTTTTTACCAGATAACACCCTGTCTTCATCTGCGATTCTCATATATGCTCTTCCATATGCAAAGTAAGGAATATTTTTTTCTTTGAATTCAATAACAACACATTTCTTTCCTTCAAACTCCTCTTCCTTAATTTTAGGATATATTCTTGGTTCTATGTTTTCTGATATTGATTTAGATATATCTCTTAAAGTAAATTTCCCAATTGAGACTCCTATAACAGGGCCATCATCTTTTATTCCAAAAATGATTTTCCCTCTCTTATGCTTATTCAGAATAGAAACTATTGAAATGATTCCTTTCTTTAATTGCGTCAAAGATTCCTTAAATTCAACAATTTCTTTAGAAACCTTGAGGAAAATAGTTGATTATTTCATCTCACCTGAAGAAGAGCATAAGCTAGATCCAACTTATGAGTTTGATAATAAAGATATAGCAATTGAAGCAAATGTACAAATTTTGAAAGATTTACAAAAATTTGAAAGAGTTGGACTAGTAGTTCCAGTAGGGGAGGAACATATGTATTATGCTGCTATAAATTCTAAATCATGCAAATTAACTGCTTTAGGATATCATTATTGGAATTTAGTAAAGAACAAAAAAATATGATTAAATATTTTGAACTAAATTTTCGGTGCTTTTACTTTTGGATTTTTCTAAAAAAACATAAAGTGTGAGAAATAATTTATAGATACATTTATAAATATTTGACTTCATTTATAAATATAAGAGATTAATATGGATTCAGGAATTATAACTTTGCGTGCAAATTTTGGACTATATGATAAAGATAGAGAGTTTTGCAAACATAAAGATTTATTAGTTTCTCACTAAGTAGAAATTATGATGGAAGAACA
>JAGLGH010000266.1 GCA_023144115.1 Nanobdellota archaeon
CCAAGATTTCCAGGAATAATAATATTGATATCAGGACCGCTCTGGTCAAATATTGTTGAAACTTCACTCGACCACTGGCTTGTGCCATTTGCCTGGTTTCTTGCAAGCACTCTTGCATAATATGTCAAATCAGGAACAAGACCATATACAGTAATATTTGTAGCATTTGTCCATGTCCAGTTTGTAAGATTTGCAGGATTATAATCAGCAGAACTGTTGGATAGCTCAAAATAATAATCTACAGGTCCGCTCTCAGGATCATACGAAGTTGTCCAGGAGTATGTAAGATGGCTTGAATTTGCAGTCACATTTGGATGAGACATCTGAGGTGTAGGTGGAGGAGATGCATCAACCCAAATCTCATAATGCTCAGTATCTCCCCAATTTGATGCATTATCTTTGCACTTAACATGGAAGTATAATATGCCGTCAATGACATTAGTGTAATTTATGTTTGTCTCATCATAAAGCATCCCAATCTGGCCTTCAGGGATTGTGTCTGGAACAGTATGTGAATTCTGGTCAAGGATGTATGAATAAGCAGTAACTCCACTTGTGCTGTCCTGCCCAATCCAGCTGAAAAAGGCAGCATTGTTCTGCGACTTGTAATTCCATACTGCTTCATCATGCGAACTTAAGATGCTGCTGATATCAGGAGGGATTGTATCAACTCTTATTCCATCACTTGATGATTCATTGGTCAGCCCTGCTGAATTTATGACTCTGACATTTATGTAATATTTTATTCCTTCATCAAGACTCAGTCCTGTATGTGTCACTTCAGTCGCAGCGCCAGCATAAGTCCAGTCAATAACATCTGTACCTTTTATTGAAGTGCCTATGCTGTACTCATATACAAGAGGAATCGTAAGTATCTCTGACTCTTTATCATAAGCTCCATACCAGGATGCATGAAGCATTGTGTTGTTATTTTTCCAGTCCCCATCATCCACAACAACTGCTGCTGAAGGTGGAGTTACATCAAGCCCTGCACCAGTCTTATTAAGATAAATAGAATCATTATATTCTCTTATATTTCCTGCAAGATCAATGATCTGATAATAGACTGTCCTCAGGCCTTCTTTATCATTAAGTATCCATGTCTCAACACTTGCGCACTCCTTGAATGCTGTAAAATTGGCTTCCTGATTCTCGTCATTTGCAAACCTGCACCCTCCAACTTCTTCATTATCTGAAAATTCAAGCTCAAGGCTTACTGTGGTATATGCTGTATATTCCTCATTTGCCTCTATGAATCCAGGTATGCCTATTGAATATATATGTATTGAGCCATCTGGAGGTAAAGGGTCATAGATTATTGTATCATTATTCTCTTTAATGACACCAAATGAAGTATTTACCCTTACTGAGACCATCCTTTGTCCAACAGTGTCATCAAGAGTCCAGTTCCTAACTGGATGCAAAGTGTCTGGCATATTGGGACATGCTACCCAGGAAGTCCAGCCAAGACTATCATTCCCAAAAGAACAGAAAAGAGGATCACCTATAAAATCAAAATCAAGCGAAAGATTGACAGCAGTCGTATTTGTGTAAGTGTTATCATTATTTATGATTATCCCAGGCTTTGTAGTATCAAGGATTATTGAATCACTTGAGGTGTGGGTATTGCCAGCAAAATCTCTTACTTTGAAATATACTGGCCTTGTTCCGTCAGCATTAAGGAGTCTCCATGCCTTGCTTGAATACAGGTCCCACACTTCGCCGCCAGAAAGTGAGCGGCCATAAAGAGCAACTTCGTCTATTGTGCCGTTGAAGGAAAAATTAGTCGCAGATTCTGCTCCAATCACATTTGC
>JAGLGH010000267.1 GCA_023144115.1 Nanobdellota archaeon
TTATGTCTTTCAACAAACTTATCCAAAGCTGATTGAAATTTTTGAACATTATTATTTTTCATTTTATTTTTACTTTTCGCTTTATTTTTACAATTCTTTAATTCTTTTAGACATATTCATAAAAAGTTGATTCTACTTATAATGGTTTCTTTTTGCATTTTTATAATCTGCTTTTTCCCCTAGTGTGTTCACTAGGGGTTTAGAAGCCATATGGATTTTGCTTGGAAAAAGCAGGGTGAGAAAACCGACCCGAGCCGTAGGCGAGCATGCCACTGGTCTATTGACCGGTGGTGGTCGGTTTTCTTTGACTTCACTCAACCATTTTATCATATCTTTTCTTTACAATAAATCACAATCCTTTGATTAATTTTTTTATCAGTAATTTTATCAGCAGCCAATCTACCCCAGATAGAACAGAATATTTCTTTTGCTTCTCTTAATGAATCAAATTCAAAATAAGTTTCAAAACGTTTTATTGGCCTGAATCCCCTGCTTTCTAACCAATCATTATAGCTTTTTGTTCTTTTGATATCTGGATATCTCCCTCTTATGACCTCAAACTCTCCACCTATATCATTTTCAACCAAAAATATCTTACCATTTCTTCCAGATTCATACAAATCTCATCAATACTTCCCATTTTCAATTCCTCCTCTTTTGGTTTTTTAAATAAAAGAAAATTAGGTAATAGGTTTTCTATTTACCAATATCTCCATTGTTTCTGAAGGATTCTTTTTATAGAAATCACCTAGTTTTATCCTATACCTTTTTTCCAAAACTTCAGGGATCCTATTCATATGTGATAAATATTGACTTGAATCCTCAGGTGTTTCTACAAATTCTTTTTCTTCTTGTATACGGCCAGACTTCATCGCATTTACAATATTATCTTTAGTATCCTTTGCCATTTGGTAAGCATCACACATAATTCTAACAATGTCATGAATATTCTCTTCTAAAGCATTAGGTGTTACATCACCGACTCTATAGAATAGATCATGCATTATCGGATAAGCATTTTTTAATGCAACTGATGCTGGTGGCAATTCGTCCCAAAAAAAACTTTCTTTTAATTCTTTGAACTTTAGAACAGCTTCAGAATCGTATTTATTTACTAGACTTTTAATCTCATTGCTATCTTCTATATCATTTTCTTTTTCTAACACTTTGACTTGTTGTAATGTGTCTTCATCAATCTGTTTTTGTTCTCTTATTTTACAATTTTCTATTAGTTCATTCAGTGTTTCAGAAGATTCAAATGGCCTTTTGAAATTATCTACTCCCAATAAATTGTAGATATTCTTCGGAAGTTTAACTGAATCGCTATAGGATATAACTTCAGCTGTAGGATTAATTTCTCTAATAGATTCCATTAGTTCATAACCTTTTAAGGAACCCATCTCATGATCTAAAAAGATAATATTTGCATATTCAACTTGTTCTACAGCATATTTTAGGTCAGTATATTCATTTATTTGAACTCCAATAAATTTTATGTTCTTCAATTTTTTTCCCAATGCTTCAATCTTCCTTAAGCTATCATCAATAATTGATACAATAGTTTTATTTTCCATTTTTCATTCTCCACCTCATTTTAAGCCCAGAGGTATTGGCTTATTTATCTCATAAAAGTAGTAACATAATCAACTATTTAAACTTTTGTCGTAATAATTCTTACGAAAGACTTAAATACAAGTATATTATTTACAAATATATGTATGAAAATGAACTCAAAGAATTAGGATTGACTGATAATGAAGTAAAGATATACTTAGCATTACTTCATAAAGGCATATTAAACCCCACAAAACTGGCTGAAAAAACAGGATTGCATCGTTCTTATATCTATGATACTTTGGACAGGCTACTAGAAAAAGGAATTATAAATACTATTCTTATGAATAACAAAAAACATTATCAGGCAGTCGATCCTGAAGTATTAAGAGAACAGTTCGAATTAAAGATGAGACATTTGGATTCTATTCTCCCGCAGCTTTCTTCACTTTATAAAGAGACAAAAGAAGAAACAAAAGTAGAGCTTCATAAAGGAAAAAGAGTATATAGGACATTGATTAAGGATCTTGTTGCAAATCTTAATCAGAATGATGTAGTTTATTTAATAGGTATTGATGAAGATGCATTAGAAGATATTGAAACAATTTATCTTAAGCAATATTTCACAATAATCAAAGAAAAGAATATCAAAGAAAAAATTATTATTGCCAAAGGAAGCAAAAAGCTTAAAGAACAGACCATTGAATACAGAGAACTTGATAAGGAATATTTAGGTGATACTGCAACAGCCATATCCCAAAACAAAGTCTATCTTTTCATCCAAGGAACCCCAAATCACTTAATTGTTATTGATAGCGAAAAAGTAGCAAACACATACAGGAGGAATTTTGAACTTCTTTGGAAAACAGCAACTTAATTTATT
>JAGLGH010000268.1 GCA_023144115.1 Nanobdellota archaeon
AAAACTTCCTTTAAGCCCGATGTTAAATCCAATAATTTCAGAAGGCTAAAAAGTGGAATGGGGCAAAAGGTTTATAAGTCGTTACTATTTTCTAATAGATATGACTAGACCACCATCTTTTTTTGATATTGAAAATAGAAGAGAAGAATTAGAAAGCAAACTTAGAACTGAAAACTATCCTGTTACAATAGCAAAGATGGCTAGAGATGCTGAAGAAATGCATAGAATTTATCAGAAAACAAAAGATGAATTAAAACCAGAAAATATTGAACCTTTAAGTTTGCAAATGATGACAGATGATCAAAATCAAAGAAAAGAAAAATTAAACAAATTAGGATATACAAAAGGTCAAGAATTTGATTTTTCTGATTTTATCACTGAATTTTATAGAAATCCAAGCTATTTTAATCCTAATTTGATTGTGAAAACTGATGCAATGATATCTTATCGTGCAAAGAATGCCCCTGGAACAGATGCAGAACCACATCTACAAGGGATTATGAAAACTCATTACAATCAAGCAATAGATAGATTAAAATATATCAGAGATAAAAAACCATGGTTGACTGAATTATCAGAAAGATTTATGAATACTTTCCAAGCTACATTTGTCGGTGATGGACATAGATGTATTCATGGATATGAAGGATTAAACTTTCTGGATGGTGTTGAAAATTCAGAGAAACCTAGCCGTTACAAATCTGCTGTGCAACTTTCTGATGCTCAAGAAAAAGATTTTGTAAATTCTGTAGAGAATATAACACCTTTAGGCAAATTACCTACTTTTGAGACTGAACTTATAGATGGAATGAAAGTTTGGAATCAAGATTTTAATGGATGGGGTGGCCATAGCGAAGCTTTTATGTTCACATTCAAAGATAGAAAACCTATGATTGGTTATATGAACCGAAGTTTTGCCGACTGTCCTTATGAAGGAGAAGCTTGGATATTACTTTCTGAAAAAAAAGCAACTGAATATTTAGTACAAGATAAAGCTGCTTAATTTTATTTACCTTTTGCCCAATAATTTTTGTTCCTGATATAACTTTACTTTCTAGATAGAACTAAATTCCCCCAGTGCTACACACAAGCCTGATACTATACGCAATTCAGAAAATATTTTTTCAATGAGGAAAATGAATAATAGGCTTTCAAAATGGGAATAAATTTGAGTTTTTCTTTATTTAATAAGGGGGACAATATTGTGTTTTACTTTATGAAATATTATCAATAAGATAATAAATATTTAAATAAATTTTCTTTAGTTAGTTTATTATAATATATTCTCGCTTTGTCTGTTAGTTCAGCCCATGGTCCTCCAACCAAAGTCTCTGTTCCTATGTCTTCTGGTGTGAGTTGGGGGGTTATTAGTTTCAAATTTTCCATAACTAAAGATTCTAAATGCACTATTGTACTATCTTCGCTAAATCCATTTTTTATATGAACAAAATGACTCTTTCTGCCACCAAGATTAATATCTAGACCTTCACCGCTACTTCCAAAACCACCACTTCTACATTCATATGAACGAGAATTAATAGGAAGTTGTTTTAATTCACTAAATCCTTCATATAATATTTCTGCTACTTCTCTGGCAATCCCATAACTGAAATTATCTAAACTAAGATAATATTCAGAAAGAAATGATTCTACATCAGTCCTGCCATCCCTAGGAGACCTTGAAGATTTTCGTACACGTAATTCTCCATATTCCTGGATACCTAATTTTTCATTAATATTATCCCAACACTCTTTATAATTTATTCGCCATTGTTCATAACATTTACTTTCCCAGTCAGGCTTTGTCTGTACAAGAAGATCTAATGGACCTAAAATCTTAAATGTATTTGATTGAATTATTTCTGTTCTTAATTTATCTAATGTTTTCATTAAAATAAGAAATAAGAATCATAAGATTAAATTTTACCCGCTATTTAGCGGTTATTATATGTTCTTTATACATTAAAGCCATACCCTAAACAAACCTAAGAAATAAACCATAACCTATTTATCACTGACTATCTCAATAATATCCCTATGTTTCAGCTTATACTCTTTTCCTACAGTCATCTTTGTCTTGACATCTATTGCTCTGATGAACTTATTTCCAAGGTCAGTATGTATCTTATAAGCAAAGTCAAGTGCTGTTGATTCTTCAGGAAGAAGGAAACAGTCAGGAAGGACATTGCCATGCTGATCCTCAAGTTTGTTTACTCCGCCAGGGAAGATTGCTATGTATTTGAGCAGCTCAAAAACTGCTGTGTTCAGCACATCCTGCACCCCAGTTGTCCCCCATTTGTCAAGGACTGTAGTCTTGATGAAATTAAGAGCAGCTTTTTGTTTCTCATTAAG
>JAGLGH010000269.1 GCA_023144115.1 Nanobdellota archaeon
TTCATGCTTTGCAGCTTCTCTCAATGCAAGTTCACTTTCTGCTGAACATGGAACAAGTATATGGTCTATGAATTCTTCCCTAAGCCTGTTAAAATTCGCTTCTGCTTCAGGAATATCAATCTTATTGCATGCTATAATCATGGGCTTTGTCTGTTTTCGCAGCTCCTGCGCAAGCCTGAATATATCATCATCATCCCAGGCTATAACTGATTCTGTATTGAGATTAAGCTTCTTTATTGCAGCTTCGACCATCTCTTCTGTGACTCTAAGACCAGATAACTGTTTTGCTACAGCCTTATGCACTTCCTGTTTTGTTTGCTGCGTCTCTCTTGCAAACTTATCCCATCCTTTTTTTATAATCCCCAGATACCAGTAATCAAGTTCCTCTTCAAGAAACCTTATGTCATTTGCAGGGTCATACTCACCAGAAGTTATGGGTTCGCCTTTCTCATTGGTTGCACCTGCGCAATCAATCACATGAATAAGCACATCTGCCTGCCTAAGATCATCAAGAAACTGATTTCCCATGCCTTTACCTTCATGCGCTCCAGGCACAAGACCTGCCACATCAATAAGCTGGACTGGCACAAATCTTTTATTGCTGATGCAAAATCCCTCTCTTGGATTGCACTGCACGCCTAATTCCTTATCCACGCAGTCAATCTTGACATAACCCACTCCTGAATTTGGCTTGATTGTCGCAAAAGGATAATTAGCTATCTCTACTTCAGCCAATGTAGCTGCTTTGAAGAATGTTGATTTCCCGATATTTGCTTTTCCGACTACTCCTACTATCATAGTATTATAGAATTGTATTGCATATAAAAAAGTTTTGGATGTGATTTTTTAATAAGTATTAAATTAATGAATCTTCCTCTAAGTTAAAGATTAATTCCCAACTCTCCTTGGGATCTTCTGAAAATGTCTCATATAGTATTTTTCTGTCTTCATATAGAGCCATATCAGTAAATTCATTAATTAAAGGATGAGAATCAATCAGCTCGCCGTTTCTTGTTAAATCATCTTCTAATCTATCCTGGTATGTTAAGATTTTATCAACCCAATGTATTAAAGCATCTTGATCTTGAATTAAATATGATTTTTGATTGTTTAATTCTGTTTTAAGAATTTTTGTGTTTTGTCTTCTTTCGTATAATCTTTATTGTTTTGGGGTTATGTTTTCATTTTGTTCAAATATATCTGCAATATTTGTCATTTTTTTACCTTGTTTCCATTATTTAATCCTTTACCTTAAAATCCACATCAATCGCATTGTTATTTGCTTTAGGATTTTTTATTACAGATTTTCTTTTGAATCTCTTCACAAGGATTGGCTTCTTGAGAAAAAGCAAAGGAATAAGAATCAGCAGCAATATACCCAGGATAACCAAGGCAAAAAATCCTATAATAATAAAAAGATAAGCTCCTGTGATAAAAGAAAGAATTTTCCACTCTTTATCTTTAGCAATAAGATAAATAAAATATACCAGAATTAATGTGAAGAGAGTTCCTGATATGCTAAATCTTTTTTTATGTCTCATGTTTTTATTTACTGTTTATCTCATAAAGCTCGCTAAGATTAAGTTCAAATGCTGCTACTGGCATCAATAAGTCAAAATTTTCAAGGATAGCTGGTGAGATCTCACCTATATAAGCTACATTTCTGCTATTTACTGCAATCCTTGCAACTCTTCCAGAGATAAAACTGGGGTGCTCTGTTTCAGCAGTTTCATAGCTGCAATCTATCTGCTTTAGAAGATAATCAAACACCTGTTTTATTTTTGTAAAATCTGAATCTTCCCCGCACAATGCAACAGCAAGTCTTGTATCTTCTTTTACATTTGTTTCTTTTGATTTATCTTTCTTGAATACAATCCCTATATTGAATAGATTCTGAGGATATTCATTATGCTTATTGTTGCCCAGCACTTCCATTATTGATGGGATGACCCATGCGCGCATTGCGCTGTACTCTATATTATGCACGTTCTCTAGTTCTACAAGGGGAATATCAAGTCCCATCATTGAGGTTTGGTTATTTTTTGAAGTTATGTGGTATGTATTGACTTCAATAAGCCCAAGACCTGCAAGGATATTATTGATTTTGTTCTTGAAGACTGCAAATCCGCTTTCTTTTCCGATTGTTGAGAGTTGCGGTATCTCATGCTCAAAGTTCTCATAGCCATAAGCGATAGCTACATCTTCTGCAAGATCTACCTGATGAAGCACATCTGCTCTGTATGCAGGAACAAGCACTTTGTCTTTACTGAACCCATAGCCCATCTTTTCAAGGCATCCAACTATTTCTTTTTCACTAAGCTGCAGTCCAAGGTGTTTATTGATATAATCAATATCAAGCTCCATCTCTTCTGGCTCAAGGTTTGGAGTTACAATCTTCTTATCAGGATATTCAAGTTCCATGGAATACACTTTGCCGCCCATGTCTGCCAATGCTGTGACAATCATATTGAGGCATTTCTCAAGAGTGTCCATATCAAAGCCGCTGCATTCTATAAATACCTCTTTTGTTTTTTCATTAATCTTGCCAGTAGTATTGGAATTTATGATTGGAGGCATTGAAAGTATGCTGCCTGTTGCATCTTTGAAAAAAGAGAATTTGTTCATTCCTTCAAGCAGATGCCCATATTCTTTTCCAGCAGGATGTTGAGATAATACCTGTAATGCAGTTATCTCTTTGGAGAATTCAAGCGGCTGAAATTTGACCTTATTTGGATCTTCAGCAAAAAATGTTATTGGTGTCTTGATATGTTCAAGAGGATATACACCTATTGCTGCCTTTTTTCTGTTTCTCCCGAATGTGATATGAAGCTTTTCCTGAATCTGGATTATTTCTTTAATTTTTTCATCTGTGAAACTCAGCTCCCTGACAATAGCGCATGCTGTGCAGGGCCTGATATCTGCTACTGATTTGTCTATTATGACTTTTGCGCCAGAATGCTGGACATCATATTTTCTTAATCCTGTTTTCTCACCGATAAAAGAAGCAAACGCCCTTGCAAAACCCTGTTCAGATAACATGTCTGGCCTGTTTGGGAATATTTCTACATTTATCTCATTCCCTTCTATGCTTTCAAGATCTGTTCCAAGCATGGATATCCTGTCTTTGAGCTGATCAAGAGGAAGCTTTTTTCCTACAAGTTTTTCGAAAATTTTTTTGTTAAGTTTTACTGTTGGCATTTTATATTCTCTCTTTTTTTAATCTAATAGTTTGAAATACATTCTCCTGTTATTTTTTCCTTTGTTTTCTGCTTTTATGAATTCAATTTTTCCGATTTCTTTGAGTGACTTGACATGAGTACCACCATCTGGCTGTTTGTCAAAGTCTTTAATCTCTATTATCCTTAAGACATCAATTCCCTGGGGAATGCCTTTTGCCAGTTTTATCATTTCAGGATTTTGCTCTACATCTTCTTTTTTCATATCATAATCAATTATATTTATATCACTTTCAATCATGCTGTTTGCTGTATCAATATATTGTTTTAAAGCTTCTTTATCAAATGTTTCCAAATTGAAATCGACTCTTACTTTTTCAATTCCAATCTGGTTTCCTGTTATAAGTGCTCCTGCATTCTTGCTTATTATGCCTGAAACAAGATGGCATGCAGTATGTGATCTCATGAGTTTGTATCGTCTTTCCCAGTCAATAATGCATTTAACCTTATCTCCCTGTTTAAGTTCTGGTTTTCCTTTAGCATCAATTTCATGGCTTATCTTATCATCAAATTTACCTACATAGACCATAGGATATTCAATACCTGTTGATTTGTTGATTATCTTGCCAGTATCATGGGGCTGACCGCCTGAATTTGGATAAAATATAGTATTATCCATGATGACAAATTTTCCATCTTTAACTGATTCTACAATCGCATCATATTCTTTTTGGTATGAATCTACGAGATATTGCTCTTTCATTTTTATTTCATCCAGGATTTCATTTCTCTTATCTGCTTAAGATCATTCCTGTAAAGGTCTCTAATATCAGTTATATTATAATATTCAAGTATTATTCTGTCAAATCCTGGACCCCACGCAAGCACAGGGACATCTTTGCCCAGCAGAGGCTCTACAACTTCTGGCCGCAGCATTCCTGCTCCGCCGAACT
>JAGLGH010000027.1 GCA_023144115.1 Nanobdellota archaeon
CTTATGTATATTATTCAGATACAGCCACAACAAGAGCAGCAGTACTTGCAGAAGATAATCAATGTTTCCCTCCAAGATGCACCAATATCCAGTGTAGTGCAGGAACTCTTATAGTAGATGTTACCCATTTCTCAGGTTATGCTGTGAATGGAACTGCAAACCTTACAATCGATGCAGATGATCCTAAATATGTTGGTGAACTTGTTACTTTTACAGCAGAATACATGAATGCTACTGGATTGATTGAAGGAGCGACATGCACAATTAGTCTTCCTGATGGCGACCATGCGATGAATGAACTGCTAAGCCATATATACAATTATTCTACTATATTTTCAACAGCCCAGACTGTTGAATATAATGTGACCTGCAGCAAGGCTGGGGAGAATACTGTGTTTGCTGATGATACAGCAATCATAAATGCAGTAGATATTCCGGAATTCTCAACAATAACTTTAGGATTAGGATTGATTGCTGTCTTAGCAGGATTGGTTGTGGTTAGGAAGAGATATTAATTGAGATGATGCAGTTATGATTAATTCTTATAACTTGATAAAAATATAATTGTAAAGAAGTTTACAATAATAGATTCTCATTTCTTGTAGCAAATCAAACTCAATTGCCAACTCCTGACAGAGGGGTGAATGTGGTAAGTGACTGATGAGCCATTAGGGGGTAACGGAAACTGGCTGGCTGGGTTCAAAAAGATATCTTGAAGGGTTTTTATTCTTTCTGGAACTGCCATTTTTCACTAACATTGGAGAGGAGAAAGGGAAAGTTTTTATATGTAAGGGCTGTAGGAGATTGATAGTAGGATAATTTACAAAATAAATGATTATGAGGTGTAATGATAATGAAATTTAATAAGATTTTTATTGTAATGCTAATGGTTTGTGTTTTGGCAAGTACGGTTAGTGCTTTTAATTGTGGCGACGATCTGGTTGTTAACCATGTCGTAGGGAATGTCGCTCCAGTCACAAAATCAGTTACTTATGGCACTGTTTTAACTGATCTTACAGGTGAGAATAAATGTTGGATAACTCGAAACCTTGGTGCTTCCCAACAGGCAAGTTCGGCTACCGACGCTACCGAAGCCTCGGCAGGTTGGTATTGGCAGTTTAACCGCGAGCAGGGATATAAATATAGTACAACTCGCACTCCAAGCACATATTGGAATGACTACATTTCTCAAGACAGTGATTGGACTGCCGCTAATGATCCTTGTACTAGGGAGCTTGGCGCAGGCTGGCGCTTGCCCACCAAGATTGAATGGGCTAATGCCGACTCAAATGGCGCATGGGATAATCGTGATGATGCTTATAAATCTGTCTTAAAAATCCATGCCGCTGGTGGCCTCACTTCATATTCCAACCCTGGCGAGCTGGAATACAGAGGCTCCCGTAGCAAGTATTGGAGTAGTACACAGTGGTCCAGTGATGGTGGGTGGGGCCTGGGCGCCGCCAGCACCGGCAGTGCCATGAACACCTTCACTAAGGCTTATGGCGTTAGCGTGCGTTGTCTATCTGATGTAATAGCTCCACCAACCTATACATCCTTCACATCAGAAGAAACAACCAACTTCTCAAATGTCACTTTATCAAGCGTAACAAGCCTGACTTTAGCAATTGATAACAAAGGAAAGATAGCATTTCCATTAGGTCACAGCATTAATTCAGAGAACCAGGATTATGACACAAATGTAAATATTGAAGATGCCTTGATATATGTCAACAGCGCTGATTTAGACTCATCCTTCAATAATTCAGCAATACTGACATTCGAAGGAGTCAACTGC
>JAGLGH010000270.1 GCA_023144115.1 Nanobdellota archaeon
GCAGGCATTGAAGGTACAGTCAGGGAAATTAATATGTCTTGTTGTATCATCATTGATAATGATAAGACATATGTAACAGTACCTAATGTAAAGATATGGGGTCAGCCTATTAAGAATTTTTCCAGATTAAAAAAAGCTCTTTAGCGAAGTAAACACAATATTAACCTCTCTTTTATCTTAGAAAGATTAGTTCTTCTGTAATATTTTGAGAATTCTTTTTAATTTTCTTAACGCTCTTCAACAACCTTGTGATAGAAGTCGCTTAATTTTCTGCCAAAGCTATTGCTAAAATCAAAATCCAAATTCCTTCTGTTTAATCCTCTTGACAATTGTTTAAGATTTCTAATATCAAAGTGTCTATTTCCCACCATTTGGCATGTTATTCTGCTTGGCACTCTTTGACCATCAAGGGTATAAAGGGCTTTCACTTGCTTATATTCTTTTTCTTCTCTAAGATATACCTCTCCATCATCATTATCGTATATAAAATCATGCTCCATAAATCCCTCCAGATAGCTCTTACAAGAATCAATGTATTCTCTATTTGCTTCAGAAGTTGGGTTTCTTCGCCTATCTAACATGTGGGGTCGAAACAGAAGAGCAAAGTTATCATCCCCATTATGTCTTCTTGTAATCAGTGCTGCTATCTCTTCTTGATTTTCATAATTACTACCATATTTTGCAATTCCAACCCTAGATTCGTAAGGAGTTATTATTGTAAACCTTCCTGAAAGACTGGCTATAAATTCTACATCTTTTGATGCCTTTATTTTTTCATTCTCTTGCGTTTGTTTTCCTTTTGTCATTTTAAAAAATCCTTTGGTATTTTCTTGCGTCTAGAGATCCCATTATCTTTCTAAGTTCTTTTTTTGCGGGCTTGCTAGGATAACCAGGATCTCCTTTTAACATATCTTTAATATCTGAATTTCCGCAAAGCCCCACTTCTGTTTCATGCAGCAATCTAATTAATTCTTCAGCCTCTTTTTTCTGGGTTAAAGGAATAGTCGTTAAATAATAATTAAGCAGTGTTACATTTACGAAATTAGTGCAGTGAAAAATGGCGTTATATTTTATTACTTAGGATGGTAATAGCATTGCTTATATAAACCATTGCTGTTGAAATTAATCAACAGGATAGAAAAATATATAAATAAAGCATTAGCGTCAGAAATAGCGAAAAAATCAGGGATTCCAAGACCTTCAATTTATGATGTTTTAAAATAAGCCGTCATATAGAATTAGCAAAATCCCCTCATTTCTTTTTAACATCTGCTTTAATCATTTTTACAATTTCTGGAAATTCAGAGATTTTAAAGTGTCCATTTTTATTTTTATAAATTATGATATTTGTATTTTTTAGTTTCTTTCTGAATTTTTCGGCATGAGAAACAGGAACAACATCATCATCTTTTGAAAACATTAAGTATAAATTTTTGGAATTTTTCTCAAGTAAGGATAAATCAGATTTGAGCTTGAATCCTCCTGCAATATATTTTCTTCCAGATCCATCAAAAGCTGTACCAATTAAATAAGTTGAAAGTATTTTTTTAGGAAACTTATTTTCAGACAAATATTTTGCAAGAAAAATTCCACCTAAAGAAGAACCAATTAATAGGAGGTTATTTTTCAATTGAGTAAAATGTCTTTCAAAATGGATTTTCCATTCTTCGTATTTAGCATTATCTTGCAAAGGCATACGAGGTTTGATGATTTCAAAATTTTGACCTAAATTATTCTTCAAGAATTCATCCCTCCAACTAATTTTTTTCTCAATTGAAATCTTTCTATTTTTTAAATAATGCAAATAGTCTTTCTTGCTTTTGAAAGTCATTCCACCATGAATAACAAATAACTGAATCTTCTTTTCCATAATGTTTATTTAAAAATGATAAACTTTATTAATGTTTCTTTAAGGAAAACTACCCTTCTTAACTTTCTGTCTCCTGAGAATTAGTCCGAAGCATTATGGGATTCTGTTCTGTCAAAAGAGCCAACTGTCACATTAAGAATAAATATTCATCATTAAAAAATATCTCCTCTCTTTGCCCTCCTCAGGAGTAGTAAATACTCGCAAAATTTAAATACTACTCATGCTTTACATCATTTTATAATGAAGGTTCAGACTACAATTACAGTAAATGGAGATACAATTTTAAAGATTAGAGAGACTGTTAGAGAAGGCTCTTTTCGTAATAAATCACATTTCTTTGGATATGCAGCTAAGAAGTTCTTTGAGGATTCTGATTAAAATGTCTATCAAAAAAGTAGTTGTTACATATGATTTTAGTGATGAACCATATAGAGAATTTATGAAAAGATCTGATAATTCAGGATTAGATTTTGTTCATTATGACAATATTGGTGCAAATCATTATGATCAAATGTTGTTTTCACAATTAGCTTTAAACAGAATCCAGGTAATATCAATCAGTTATAATGCAGGGGATACTATTGATAATAAATTGCTTGAAATTAGTACTGAATTGGAATCTGCTGATTTGATTTTTCACGATTCTCCAAGAGTTGCTTATAATGTAGAGGATGAAGCAATTAGAGAAGGATTACAAAAATCTGTGGAAACATTAGTTCAATCAAGATTCTTGGATAAAAGCAGTTTTCTAAAAAGAGATTCAAGTTTTGCAAGTAAAGAAGAAGCAAAAAAAATAATTGAAGCAACAGACATTCCTATGCCCAAATCTTGGAGTGTTGATGAATATTTTACTTCAGAAAGAACATTGCCTGTGATATTAAAGGCAAATTGGTCAAGTTGTGGTAAAGGTATTTTTTATTTTGATAGACCTGAACAAATGGATATTTTTTGGGATATGGATTTATATCAAGATGTCGGTGTTTGGACATTATCAAAACCAAAGAAAGAAAATTATCTTGTTCAGGATTTTATTGAAACTCCAAGCAATCATTTTACTCATTACAGGGTGTTTGCTACAGGAGATGGAAATATTCTTGGAGCAGTATTATCTGTTTCAGGAAATAGAAAAGATCAAATGGAAGTTGATAGCAGACCTGGTCCTTATATGGGCGGTAATATCTATAATTGTGTTGATAGTCCAACATACTTGGGATGTAAAAAAGTAATCTCTAATCATGCACAAGGTGGTAGTCAAATTGCATTTGATGCAAATGGTAAATCAAAACCATTAACAGATAATGATAGAGAAGTGCTAATTGCACATGGATATGCTCCAGAAGATATTACCTTGAACCCAAGATTAAAACAATTAGCTAATGGCGTTGCAAAACTATTTTCACAACATGGTATTGTATATGCAGGTCAAGATTGGATGCAAGATAAAAATGGCAATTTCTATTTTATTGAATTAAATGAAGTTCCAGGGATGGAGATTTTTAATACCCTTTATAACAAAGATCAAGGCGATGATAAAACTGCAATGGAAATTGGGACAAGAAAACTTGCAGAAGCATTAGCTAATTATCAAAAATAAAGTGTCTTTCTCGAAGAGCAAGTGTAGATTAGTGCAATATATAGATAAAATTATATACTT
The DNA here is from genome assembly GCA_023144115.1 of Nanobdellota archaeon. Lineage (GTDB taxonomy): Archaea > Nanobdellota > Nanobdellia > Woesearchaeales > JAGLGH01 > JAGLGH01. The sequence continues at coordinate 3,525 of JAGLGH010000270.1, forward strand.
TCTAAACAATTTAAAACATAAAAAGCCTTTGGATAGTTTGTAAAAGATGAATGAACTAAAACAAATCTACAATAAACTTCTCAAAGCCTATGGGCTGCAAGGGTGGTGGCCTTTGGTTGGGCATGATGGCTGCAATCCAACAAAGACTGGTTCTGTAAATGGATATCATCCTGGAGATTACAGCTTTCCTAAGGATGTTGGACAGAGGTTTGAGATCTGCGTTGGGGCAATTCTTACTCAGAATACTGGCTGGCCTCAGGTTGAGAAAGCGCTTGTTAATCTAGATAAGGTTTGCGGGATTAGTCCAAATGAACTATTGGATATTGAGGAGGATAAATTAAAACAGGCAATCAAGCCAGCAGGATATTTTAATCAGAAAGCAAGAAAGCTGAAGCAGTTTGCTGAGTTTTATCTGGAGCTGGATGGAAGGATACCCTTAAGGGATGAACTTTTGGGTGTGTGGGGTATTGGTCCTGAGACTGCTGATTCAATACTGCTTTATGCATTCAGTGTGCCTTCATTTGTTGTTGATGCTTATACAAAGAGGGTATTATTAGGCTTGGGCTTGATAGGAGATGATGCAGGGTATGATGATATTAAAGATTTGTTTGAATCACATATTGATAAGGATTTTAAGATTTATCAGGAGTATCATGCATTGCTTGTTGAGCATGCTAAGAGGTTTTATTCTAAGAAGCCTTATGGTGTAACTGATTTTTTGGCAGGTTTAAGCAAATGAAAAGAAATATTTAATTCTTTATCTAACAACCTGAATATGGGGATAAGCAATATTAACATCTTTGGTTTTATTTATATTGGTTATTATCTCATTATGAATATTGCTTAATGTCTCGATCCTTTTAGAGGGTCTGACTTTATAACGTACTTTTACATGAATCCCAGAATCTTGTTGAAATACCCTAATATATGGGGCATCTTTTTGGTCTTTAAGTTCAGGATCTAAGAAATTTAATCCTGCTTTCAGGCAGATTTCTTTGGATTTCTCTAAATCGCTTTCATATGTTATAAGAGTTATTACTTCATCTAATATAAAGTCATCCTGCATTGTATAATTAATTATTTTTTGTTCAAATAGGATTGAGTTTGGTATAAGAATCACTCTTCCTGAAGATTCCTCAGATGCTATTGTGCCCCCTACTTCCCTTAAGTAAATATGGGTCAGTGATATCTCAGAAACATCTCCTATTGTATCTCCTATCAGTATTCTGTCTCCAATCTCAAATGGTCTTTTTGTTACAACCATTACCCAGGCAGCAATGCCTGTTATAGGTCTTTGCAGTGCCCAACCCAATGCTGCTGAGAATAATCCTGCCCATACAGCCAGTCCTGTCCAAGACTGATAATATGAAGAAAAAGCAATCAATATCAATCCTATGAGAAGAATTATTTTTAATATTTTTGAGAAAATGACTACATTTGATTTTTGTTTTCTTGATTTTACTTTTTTTAGCAGACCTTTTTTTATCAAAGATATAATAAAACTTATAATCAGAAAAATGATTATAACTATAATGATTGTTCTTATTAAAGATATATATTTTCCAAATCCATTAATTAGTGATAATAATTCCATCCTGTAATGAAATAAATTGGAATGGTATTTAAATGTGTGTTTATTTTGTTATAAAAAAGAAGAGGGGTATTTTTTAGAATTACCTTTTTGCAGTTTTCCACATATGTTTAAAATATTTTCTGAAGCTTTTAGAAACTTCTTGGCTTTCAACCATAATTGCCATAGGATTTTCTTTTATTAAAATAAAAATAATTATTTTATTGCTGTATATCTCTGTGCTAGTAGGCATTTCAAAATCTTTCTGCAGAAATCTAAATTCTGTGTGTGGCAATTTTTTCCTTTTATGGTATAGAGATTTATACTTTTCATTGAGTAAATGTTTATGAATTATTCCTTTCTTTGCTCTTTCTAATTGTCTTTTATTAAAATAATTCTCCCAATTTTCAGGTTGTTCGGTTAATCCCATACTTAACCATTCTTCTCCTTTCTTTAGAGAATTAATAATATCTTCATTTGCAGTCTTTAATCCTTCAAATCCAGTAAATACTTTCACCTCGCTTTTTGATGAAGAATTCTGTTTCAATAATAATTCTGGAATTATTTTCTGAATCGTTGTTTTCTCTTCTTCAATTTGCTTTTCTTTTTCATTTAGATAATCTAAAATCTTGTTTGGAGATGATGCTTCAAAATATTTAACTCCATTTTTTATTACAAAATTGACTAATCCTTTTTGGATTAATCTATCTAAAACCTCATAAGTTTTTGATCCAGATATTTTTGATTTTTTTATTATGTTCCCTATTGAAGATGATCCTATCTCCAAGAGTGCTAAATATATCTTAATCTCTCCATCAGTCAATCCAATTGATTTTAATGATTGTTCAATCATAATGTTGTAAATCTAAAGAGATATTTAATTCTTACTATCTTAACGTATGAAGGGGGAGATAATACTTAAATAGGTCATAATAATCTCAATATTAAGAGGTGAAACAGACATCATATAGTTATTTAGGAGGAAGTTTGAAATGAAAGAAGCTAAACAAATCATGGAAAAAGGCACTATACCTGTGATAAGAGGATATTCTCTTGAAGGGGGGCCTGTATTGAAATTATTTAACTATAATTGGGATTTTGGCAATATTGAAAAACCTAATTATCTTATTACTGGATGTTATGATAGCTTTAACAATGATTCATCTTTTTTTCGAAAAGTTTCAGCCAATAATTTGCATCTTGTTAAGATAAGGTCACGTTCTTATGGCCAATATGGCTCTGGAACTTATGGGTCTGATGAAGATGTAATTTATTGTGAAGGGTCATTTGTAAATGTTTATTATGGCTCTGTGAACCCTGATTTTGAGATTCCAAAAGAAGATGCCAGTTGCAGCATTGAAATTTTTTCAGATAGTATTACAAAAATTGAAGGAACAAGGAGAGTTTTAGAAGAGATATGTGGAGATGAGCTAATTGAGGCAAAATAAAAATGGCGATACCAACAAGTGAATGGCAAACAATTGGAAGACCTGGGTGGTTTGGCGAAGATAGGGATAAAACCCTTGCTGAGTATGATCAACAATATGGACAAGGAAACTGGAGAATAAGACATAAGCTAGGACCAAAAACACTGGATTTTAATCAAGCTGTTCAATTATATGAATTATCTTATGAAGTGGATTTTAATCATCCTGATAGGAGATATATTTGGAATGATTTAATCAAAAGAGCAAAAGATGTTTGGACTGAGCAATTGACAGATGTAAACTCGGGGATAGATTATTCAGTTCAATTAGCACCAGCAGCACATTACGAGGACATTGCAATTAGAAAAATTTTGGATAAATATGGATTAGAATTTGGAGGAGAAGAATTAGTTAGAATTAGAGCAGATAGCGAAGATTTGGCAGGGAAGGTTTTAAGTTCAATACATATTCCTTTTATTTATCCAGATTACATTGAAAGTGCTCTTGATGATAAAATGCCTTGGTGGGATAGGCATAAGGGTTCTCTTGAATGTTTCTGGCATTTGAATAAAATCTTACAGGTAAGGGTGAGGGGAGGAAAAACCTAATTTAAATACAATAACTTTAAAAGTAATGACCAATATTAATATTTTATATGAGTAAAAAATTGCTTGTGAGGATTAGTCTTGCTGTATTGATAGTGTTATTCTTTTCAATTTCAGCTTTAATGGGATTATTCACAGATTATTTGTGGTTTGATGCCCTGGGGTTTTCACAAATCTTCATGATAAGCCTTTTTGCTAAGATTAAATTATTTATAGTTTCTGGCTTGATATTCTTTTTATTCGCAGTTGCTAATCTTTGGAT
>JAGLGH010000271.1 GCA_023144115.1 Nanobdellota archaeon
TCTGCAGCACCTGGCAGCGATGGAAGCGGGGGATTGACATTAGTAAATGCAACTCTTTGGGCACAGCATCTTTCCCAGTACCACATCAGCAGGGAACAAGATTCAGAATTGAGTAGAAAATTACTAACAGAAGCAAAACAAAATATTCTGGCAAAGGAAATAAGCATTAGTGTGGGTGTGTATAGTCAAATAGAATTAGATAAAGTAACTGCTAATATTGAACAGCTTCTATAATCTTTTATTTATCTTATCTTTCTGCTTTTCCCCAAAGATAATTAAAATATTTCCTATAAGACTTATTAACATGCTTGCTTTTGATTACAATCCCCATAGGAATTAAATCCCAGATTATAATAGCAATAGAATTGCCATATATGAGAGTTGTAGTTGGACCAATGTCTTCTTCATTCAAAAACTTAAACTCAGCATATGCTGCTTTAATGAATTTTTTATTTTTAGAAGAATTACTTACTATTATTTTAGCTGCAATTCTTAATTTCTCTTTCCTTTTTTGAAACATAACATAATCATGTTCCATAATTTCCATAAATTTTCCAGAAGATCCAAAAGCACAATATTCTTTACATTTTAGAATCTCATCTAAGATAGATTTTATTCCTTTTTTCCCTTTAAAATTCCATGATTCACTTTCAGGCAACTTATTTCTCTTTAGAGCTTTTAATTTTGGAAGAATATCTAATGCCACTTTCTCCTGTTTTTTAATCTTATTAAGAATTTTTTCAGGGTCTACAGCCTGAAATATTCTTGTGTTTGCAGACATTGAAAATTTGATTAAACCTTTATCTATTAATCTCTCTATAGTATCATAAACTGTTCTTCTGTTTAATTGGATATTTTTGCTGATCTTGCCTGCCTGAAGCTCACCTTCCTGTAATAGGAGGCAGTAAATCTTAGCCTCATTCAGGTTTAAACCACATTGCTGAAGTTCTTCAATAAGCATAATTATCATATATTAGCATGCTTTTTAAATATTTCTACTTGCTATCACCTTGAATCATAAAGAAACCATTATCTCTTAAATTTAAGTTAGGATATTTTGATGCATTATCGTGTTAAAAAGATTAACTTTTTTGCCCCTTCAGATTGTTCCGAAAGGTTTAAATAGATGTATCACTCATCAAGAGATACAATGCAAGAATATATGATAAGATTCCTCTTTGACCTCGAAGGAACGCATGTATTACATAAAAAATACAATCTTGCAGGGGATGAAATGCAAAAGGTTTATAATCACTTAACTCAATTGGGAGATGTTGGTATTGAAAGAACTACAGGATGTTTGGGAATAGTTTGTTTTGAAAGTAATTTAAGTCCAAGCGATTTAGAAAAAGAGTGCAATAAGATGAAATCTGAATTATTACGTAATGAAAAAGTAAATGGATTAAAAATACAGTGTTATCAAAGAATAATTTAGATTTAATGATTTCTTAAATTGATAATCTCCGATTATGTTCTATTTCCTAAGGAGATGCAAAAATTAATTTTAATTCTTTTTCATTGAAATACAATAATATTTATCAAATTTGTTTTTACTGAGTATCTTAACATCTGAAAATAGGGACATGTGTTCACTCATGCTGATAAAAGACTCTTGCGCAATTGGAACTTTTTCTTTCCTGCAGTTAATTTCATATTTATGTTGATTTAACCATTCTAAATATTGATAATAATTTAGGGATTCATCAACTATCCCTATAAACCCATTTTTTCTCGTAACTCGTTCCATTTCTCTGCAAGCTAATTCTTTATCAAATATATTCAGGTGATGGTGGTGCTCTGTCAGATTGGACTTATTACATACTATTTTCTACTGATGTAAGGCAGTTTACATTAAAACTTTATAAAATCACTTGATTTCCTAATCTAATTGGCTGCAAGGGGGAACTTAATCATGGGCAGATATCCTGATATTAGGCATGTCAGAGAAATTAAAACAGAATCTCTTTTAGAAAATAATGTATTATTTATTACAATGTGTTCTTGCAGATATGATACTGCAGAAAATGCAAATATCCCCACAATCCGGAAATTAGGTGAATTAAGAAAAGCCTACACTCATGGAGATTATACTGTTAGCGCTCACAAATCTTTTTTTAACGGGCGCTTGCCTGTTGTTATGGATGACCCAAAATTACCATTTTATTCTGAAGCTGTTTCCCAATTATGGAGGATAAATAGTGGAAGGCCTCATGAAGCAGATAAAAAAAGATTCCCCATTATTCTTAAAGAAAATAATATTATTGAAGGATATAGAAAACTGGGATATAAAATTGTTGGAATAGGCGGGGTAAGCCAGTTTAATCATGGGAGCATATTAAGGTCTTATTTTAATAAGGGTGAATTTAGTTATTATGGGACTGACATGACTGAAGAGCCTCTTGAACCAAGACAAAAAGAACAATTTCCATTCAATCATCTTGATAATCTTTTGAAAACAATACACAATTATGATAGATGGTTTTTATTCATTAATTGTTCTGAAACACATTATCCTTATGATATAGGTGATGGTTTGCCAGATGATGTGTTAAGATATTTTGATGATATTAAATTGAAATTAAATTTGCGGGATAATAAAGACGAAAAGACAAATGCAGAGATAAATAAAGAAAAAAACATGGATTCTAAATTGCATTCATTGCAAGCAAGAGCTTTAGAGTCAATTGATAGGGGAATAAAAAAACTTCTGTATAATCTCCCTCATAACAGAGAGATTCTAACTGTAATCTGTGGAGATCATGGTGAAAATTTTGGCGAGATTTTTGCAGGCAAGCAAAGATGGGGGCATCTTTTTCCATCAAAAGAAGTGATGGAAGTCCCTTTGGTTATTGGTCAGATGTATTGGAGGTAAAAATATGAAATTATCTGTTGGCTGCCCTGGAAACAAGGAAAAAGTATTTGAGCTCCTTAAAGAGTTTAATCAGTTGAATAATCTTAGTGCTAATTATGGCAACTATATCAATGAAATTTTTTTAGCCTTAAGACCAATTGAATCAAATAATGTATTTAGTCCTGGAAAAGATCCTTATGCTGATTTAGATATTAATGGGCTTCAGGAAATTGTAATAAAAGCAAAGCAAAGTGATATTGGTGTCAGAATATTATTAAATTCACCAAATATTGATTCTATATTTGATAAAAAAAAGAATCAGGAAAGTGCTGAAGAATATATAAGAAAATTAAATAATGCAGGAATAGACAAGATTACAACAGCAAGCGAATTTATATTGAATCTCATAACAGATAAATTCCCTCATTTTAGTGTTGCTATATCCTCTTATTTGAAAGTTAATACAAAAGAGCGCGCAAGAGAATTTGCAGACAAAGGCGCAGCAAGGATAATACTGCCTAATGATCTTAATGCAGATTATAGCTTGATAAAAGAAATAAGAAGTTCTGTAAATTGCGAAATTGAACTTATGGCAAATCTGGGATGTTTGCATAATTGCCCTTATCATGGTGTGCATGGAGGTTATCTCGATAATCAAAGTAAACTTCCTGAAAAAGATAGAAATAATATTGACCCATATAAACAATATTGCTTGCCTAAAATGCAGAAATATCCTGGCAAGATAACATTTATAAGGCCCTCAGAAATTAAAAAATTTGATGATTTAGGTATCAACTATCTGAAAATAGTAGGAAGACAATTACCAGTAGACTGGATTTTACGATCAACAAAAGCATATCTTGAAATGAAATATGATGGCAATCTTGCAGAACTTCTCACACCCACATATGCAATTGCAGACAAGATATTTTTATAAGTAAGTAGAAAGTCTGCTATTCAAGGAGCACCAGCATCATCAGTCAAAACTTCATCCATTCCCTTATCCTGCTCGTCGTGGGGGGAAGCCCCCT
>JAGLGH010000272.1 GCA_023144115.1 Nanobdellota archaeon
TGAAGAGCGTTAAGAAAATTAAAAATAATTCTCAAAATATTACAGAAAAACTAATCTTTCTAAATGTTTCATTATTAATTTCAAAAAACTTCATTAAACTTTCTGGAGTCGATAATCCTTATTCAAATAATTGATACTCCACTAAAATCTATTTTTTCTAAGATAAAAGAGAGGTTAATATTGTGTTTACTTCACTAAAGAGCTTTTTTTAATCTGGAAAAATTCTTAATAGGCTGACCCCATATCTTTACATTGGGTACTGTTACATATGTCTTATCATTATCAATGATGATACAACAAGACATATTAATTCCCCTGACTGTACCTTCAATGCCTGCAACATGCACATGGTCACCTACCTTAAAAGGGCGAGCACACATAATCAGAAGTCCTGCTGCAAGATTTGCAAATATATCTTTTGTTGCAAAACCCACGATAAAACCAATAATACCCAACCCTGCCACAAATGCCATTACATTCACACCAAGATTACAAAGTATAACCAGAATTAATAAGATCCATAGAAATATGCTAAAAATACGCTCAAGAAATATCTCAACTGTACGGTCAAAATTTGTCTTCTCAAAAAAGCGATGCAATAAAAGAGTCAGTATCTTAATGAGAATACCCCCAATTAAAAGAAAGAGGACTCCAATCAACACATCTGAAAAGTGTGATGAAATATATTGTCTGACCAAACCAATTATTTCCTGCATATGAACAGAAGAAGACTCTATTCTTTATAAGAATACCGGAAATATTCTATTCATGGATAGAGTAAGCAACCCAACTAAACAATAAGATTTCCTACCCAGAAAATATTATCTTCTTTAGAAAAAAAAGCGACGACAACCCCATTAGGCAATTCTGATTAATATTATAACCAATAAATATTATTTTACCAAAAATCTAAACCTGATACAGATATTTACTTGAAAAAATAATTTGTCTCCTCGCTGAGAAAATAACCTGTTTCAGAATTACACCCCAAAGAGGTAGTAAAAAGGAGCAGTTATTGAGGATAAAAAATAATAACATTTAAATATAATCTAAAATATAAAATTTAAAGATACATAAATCTTATTTGTATCATTAAAAAATGTTTATTATATTTAATATCCAACAAGGAGGATGCAACAATGGAATATTCTAAAAAAAAGTATGAAAAATATGGTTCTTTGTATATTATATCTTTATTTTTGATTTTTATATTAGCTTGTGGTGTACAGGGAATAATGCCAGACTGCGAAACAGACAAGGATTGTGATGATGGATCATATTGCAATGGAATTGAGACATGCCAATGTTCTATGTGCGTAAGTGGTAAAAACATAGACTGTTCATACTTAGATGACCAGTGTAATATTGGTATTTGCGATGAAGTAAATGATCAATGTTATGCAGATTCAAGTTATTATGATGGATATTCTTGCGATGATGGATTATTCTGTAATGAAGGTGAGACCTGCCAAAATGCTGAATGTGCAGGAGGCTCAAGCCTTATTTGTGACAACCCCCCAGGACCTATGCAATGTTATTCTCAAGGAGCATGTAATGAGGAAACTGATACCTGCGATTATGATAAATTACCTGATGAAACAGGTCCTGCAACATATGATCTAAATGTTGTTTCCTGGTTTAATGCAGGAGTCTTTGATGTTAGTGCAACAATAGAAGACGAATGCACTGAGATTCAGGTTGCCGAGTTCTTTCTGGGTTTTATCGGAACTGCTGAATGTGGTGGAGAAGGGAATGGAGACCCAATTTATCCAGCTGATGATGGTTCTTTTGACATTGATAAACTTATAGAAGATTTGCTTGCAGAAGATGTGACATATACTGAACACGATGGTGTCAACTGGGTCTGTGTAAGAGGAAAAGATAATGAGAATAACTGGGGAGATTGTGAATGTTTATACTATCAATCTGATTTAATAATCCCTGAAGAACCAATGGATATTAGAATAAATGATGAATTAATTGATCCTAATAATATTACTGAAGAATTAGTTTGTGAAGATAATTTTGAAATTAAAGCAAAAGTATGTGATTCACAATCTGACATACAAGGTGGAGAATATTTCATTGATATAACAATCCCACCTCTGCCTGCACCCTGGACAGGAGGCTGGATGAATCCAACTGATTCATGGATTGAAGGTGTATATCATTGTGCAGATATTTCTGGTACAGTTAATCTTACCCCATTATCAGAAGGAACACATTATCTTGTATTGAGAGGAAAAGATAATAAAGAGTGGTGGGGAAAGATGCTTGAGTATGAAGTACCGTTTATAAAAGATACAACCCCTCCAAATACAACCAAGAATATAACTCCATACCATGGTGTCATAATCCAATGCGATATTGATGAGATTAATGGAAAGACAATCACAGATGGATGTCATTATGTAAAACCTGGAACAAAAATAACCCTGAGTTCTTATGATTTTAATCCTGACGATGATACTAATAATGGCTATAATGACTTAGATGGTGAATATGCAGACAGTGTTATTATAAACTATATTGTATGGTGGAGCTATGATGGAACTAGCTGGGAGATCAAGGATCAGGGACAAAGCAATATAAATGATCCTATTGAATTTACTTTGCAAGACGATTCATACCATTTGATTGAGTACTGGGCTGAGGACTTATGCGGTAATGAAGAGAAACATCACTTTGAATTAGATATTATAGATACAGTACCGCCTGTTACAACAAAAGAGATAATCGGGCCTGTGTTCTTTAATGAGTCAGAAAATAAGACCTATATTGATGGTATAACAAAAATCAATCTGACATGCATTGACCCAGAACCTCATCCAGTTAATGATGTGACTATATATTACAGATATTATGTAGACGATGGACTGAAACAGAACTGGACAACATACAAAGGGCCATTCAGTTTCCCTGAAGAATCCAAACATGAGCTTGAATATTATTGTGTAGATGCTCTTGGCAATGAAGAAGAACATCAGTTTGAGATTGATTATGTGGATCATACACCACCCACCACAACAAAGACTTATGGA
>JAGLGH010000273.1 GCA_023144115.1 Nanobdellota archaeon
ATAAACTCTTCATAACCTTCCAGATACCTTGCAGGGAATCTACTCAGCCAGAGGACAACATTTTTTGCCCTGCAGTAATCAATAACCTTATGGATATAAGAGGCAACTTCTTTGTAATCATACAGAATCTTGTCCTGATATTTCCATGCATTGCCCTGTGGAACCATGCTCATCAGGTTGACTTCATTTATCCCCACTTTCTCAACAATGAATCTTATGATTTTTGGAAGCTGCTTATAATTGGACCTTGTTATGCATGTGTCTGTATTCACTATCATGGCCTTGGGGTTGCTAAAGACATTTTTCACCCCTCTGAGTACCTGCCTAAAGCTGCCAGGAACGCAAGTCAGAGAATCATGCATATCCTGGGTGTATCCATGGATTGAAAATGTGACCTCATCCAATCCTGCATCAATTATTGCATCTGTGAACTTTTTGGAAGCAAACATCCTTCCGTTTGTGATCACCTGGATTTTATTATAACCCAAGTCTTTGGCGTATTTGACAAAATCAATAAGGTCAGGATGTATTGTCGGGTCTCCGCCGCTAAGAATGAGCTTAGTGTTTCCTTGTTCTTTTGCCTCTTTAATCTCTTTTTTGATTTGGCATGTGTCTTTATGAGACTTATCAGGCCGATCTTTATCAAGGCAGAACTGACAGTTATTATTACATAAGCCCGTGATACTAATCCATTTCTTTTTTTCAAATGTGCAATCCGCATCAATATTATTGTTTTTTTTCATAGTTTTGTATTCTTTGATATAACTACAGAGATCTCATAAAAAGTATAATTTTGACCCCCTTCATTATATGAAATATATGGTTTTAATAAAAATGTATCTTTAATCTTATCGCATTTTTCCCTGGATCCATAAGTATTCCATTCTAAACAGCAATAATCCTCAAAAAATAAGATGCATTGGCTCTTATTAAATATCTCTTTTTGGTATTCTGAATCAGCTAAAAATTTATCAATATCCACTACATTCAAATCAGTTGTTGATTTTAATATTGCAGGCTGGTTTGCAATAATAAGACAATCCGGAGGAATATCTTTTTCTGCCAATTCAGGTATGCGCGTCTCTAATTTATGTGATGGATTATTGTACCATGAAGCGGCATTGAGCGAATAAGGGATGAGCATAATGGCTAATAATATTACAGCAAAAGGCATGATTGATTTGGCAATTATGGGCTTATTGATTCTTAAGGATATTATATTTGTTCCTGATGATACTAAATCCCTGATCAATAAAATACCATATCCTGCAAGAATAGCAGTTACAGGATAAAAACTCATGAAGAATCTTGTCTTGGCTAAAACAGCAGAATTTCCTCCTAATGTCTGAAACCAGGAGAAGAAATAAATAAACCAAAGCAAAGATAGCCATGACAGGAGGAACAATAATATCTTTTTTTGTTTATGGCAGGCATAAAAAATTCCCAACAACAACAAAACAGAGAATAATGCTGGCTGATATTCTGAATTAAATATATAAATCCCATAGTGCGCAGAATTATAGAGCAGATTGCCAAAGCTCCAGTTAGTTCCAGTCTGTTCTCCAGCACTATCACTCTCTATCCAGTTAGTTGATGTCTGATAATCCATAACCTGAACAAGGTTAGCAAATGAAAGAAATATCAATATCAGCCATGGCAAGATGAATCTTATATCAATATGAAAAATGTTGCGC
>JAGLGH010000274.1 GCA_023144115.1 Nanobdellota archaeon
GCAGTGAATGCCAGACTGACTAAAGACAGCCATAATAAGAAATATCTCTCTTTATTAGAGCCTAAAGAATGATAATACAAAAAACAGAAAAATATAGTCAGAGTGATGAAAAATAAGGATGCTATATTTGTTTCTGCAGTTGCAGACCATCTTATATGCGCAGGAGATAAAGCAAGGAATATAGCAGAGACTAAGCCAATATCTTTTCTTTTTGTGATTGAAAAGGTCATGAAAAATATTGTGAATATAGTCAATGACCCTAATAAGACAGAAGTGTAGATTGCTGTCCAGTTACTGATACCAAATATCCCAAACGCAATCCTTAATATAAATGGCCAGGCAATAGATTTAGAATAATTGTCCTGCGAACCAGTCTGCAACATATTTTTGCCAGCTTCCATATACCATTGCTCATCAATATACATCACATGCTGATGAGCTGGAATTAAGATTCTCATCAGCAATGCTATGAAAAATATTAATGCAAGGATGCACCATGTTTTCTTGTCAATTTTAAAAAGAAATCTCTTGATTGCATGCCAATTAAAACATATTAAAACAATAAGCAAGATGAAATTAAGCAGGATTAGTGAGGGGATAGTATCATGCAAAACAACACTTAACTGGTGAATGATTGGCATCTTCACATATCTCCAATAGGATGAAATTCTGCAGGTCCCAGCTTTTCAGGATATTCTCTCCATGGTCCCTCGCATATATTATCATATTTGCATTTTTTGCATTGCGGGAATTTTGCTTTGCCTTGTTCTTTTCTCTGTTTATCAAAAGAGTCAGTATTCTGGGATGTCTTGCCCCTTATTTCAGTCTCAGGAATCACTATTTCAGCAACATAATCCTCATAACCATGCATAAGGCAGTAGGGCATTGCTTCTGCCATCACTCTTTTTCCTGCATCAATTCCTATCTGCAGGCCTTTATGCATATAGGGCGCTGCCAAAGAAATACGGGGAACAATGTTATTAAAATTTTTCCATGCATTCCCCATGGGATGGACAAATGCGAACTGGAACTGGTCTGCATTAAGTTTAACTAGCAATCTGGCAATCTGCGGCAGATTTGTGTAATTTGATCTCACAACAACAGTATTTGTCAACACATAAGCGCCTAATGATTTCAGGTTTTTGATGCCCTTGACAGTCTGATTGAAACTGCCAGGAGAACGAGTCAGATAATCATGCTGTTCTTTGCAATAGCCGTGCAGCGCAGGGCTGAATTCTGTTGCGCCAGCAGCAATTGTTTTTTTGCAGAAATCCAATGATGCAAACATCCTTCCGTTTGTCTGTATCTGTATTGTCTTATAGCCCAATTCTTTGGCTAATTTGACAAGATCAAAGAAGTCTTTCCTTATTGTAACTTCTCCGCCTGTAAAGACAACTCCTTCGCATCTTTCTTTTGAGCCAATCAGATCCTCTTTTATATCTTCAAAACTCCTATTGCCTTTAAGTTTATTGTCAGCCTGGACGCAGAACAGGCAGTTGTTATTGCATAAAAATCCTGTCTTGATATCTACTCTTTTCATTCTCTTAGTCAAAATATCCAATTACAATAGATTTTTATTAAATATTTAAACATATGTTTTATGATTTTAGAAAGATTTAAATACCTGTTTAACGAGTATTTAAATATAGATATAGCTGATGGTATAAGAACATTAAAAAAGAGGAATTATCTTATGGGAAATAGAATTTGCAATATAAAATATAAGAGGCAATTATTGATTCTGTTCTTATTATCAATCCTAATCCTTGCAAGTAGTTCTGTTTATGCACAAATCTCTATCCATCCAAATGACTGCTCATATGGGGATACAAGCTGCGGAGCACTAGTGAGAGAGTGTCCCATAGATGATTTTGGAGAGACTGAGCTAGATTGTCCAGTAGAATGCACAATGAGAGACAGACCCTGCGAATATGAGAAGATATATCTAGCAACATTCTGGATCCATGGTGATTATGCAAGTGCATATGCTTACACTGTGGATTACGACGACAGCGAAGAGTTCTGCACTGAAGTTTCTTGCGGCGCCTCAGAGTGGAATGCTGATGCTGACAATGGAGATGGCGAATGCTGCGGAGATGATTCAGGAGCCATTGCAGCTGAATGGGCAGTTATAGTAACAATAGATGAAGAAGACATTCCTGAGATTCATAAGACTCCCACATCAAAAAAAGTAAATTTTCATTATGAAAGCACAGCAATCCAGCAGGAATCAGTCGATTTTGAAGTGCCTGAAACCCAGCAAGTATCATGGAGGTTTATTCTTAAAGGGTGTTATCTTTACAATACAGAATTGTATGCTAAGATAACAAATAGCGCAGGGGCTACTGTTGCAGAAGAAGATGGGGCATACATATTCCAGATTGATGCGGATGAGCAGTGCACAGGCCATTATGTTTATACAGGCACATTCACAGCAGAGCCAGAAGAAACATATACTCTTGAGATATATAAGGGCATGACAGATGTAGAAAGTGATGAGGGTTTGGGATTTGAAGATATGTCTCTGGAGGTAACATACAAGAATCATACAATAGTATATAGAAATGATACTCTGAGATTCGTGGAAAAGATAAGTTCAAACACTACATTGACATTTCATCTTCGTAATAAATCAAATGGAATACTAAACAAAGATAGCATTGAAAGGTATATGTTTCCAGCAAGCAGTGCTTATATTGGTGAGACACTAACAACTCTTATGGAAATAGATGAATATATTGCAGATCAAGTCCAGGTATTTGTCATTACATCTGATTCTGGATCTGACTGCGGCATGCTAGGTTTAGGAGATATATGTTTTGATACATATAAGCATGAAGATGCCGGGCCTCAGGGCAGCGGGGAAACACACTGGCAATGGATGGAAGCAGAAGGCGCGCAGGGAGGGATAATTGACCTTGAATGCCTTGGAAAGAGCGCAGTATCTGACGGCAAGAACTGGCATGTCTGCAAATACCCTAATAACCTTTTCCATGATGAAATTGTGAGTGAGCCCACAACATCTCCTCAAAACAACTTAATTGATTTTACAGAAACAAGATTAAATATTGCAGATCATCATTTCCTTTGCTATGATGATGGCCTAAGGGCAAGGATTGCTGAATGCACTGGAGAAGAAAGTCCGCACTCCTCTATAAGCGCAACCTATAGTCCGGGAGATGGAACCAAATTAGAGACTGGAGAAAGCATACAAACAGGCGGTGTAACATATTATTGCACAACTTACTCTGAGCTGCAAATAGACCTTGACAATATTGATAATGAAGATCGAGATTCATCAGGAAAATCATGCACTGAAGCAAAATATCCTACAGGCGAACCTCTTACATGGACAGGCAGCCTTTGCTGCGGCGAGGCAGATGATGGAGAAGAATATTATAATGACCTTGAGGGAAATGGAGGATGCTGGAAGAGCCAAACAATAAGGAAAGGCACATATGTAACAGAAGATGGGGCAGAGATAGAAGAAGTAATAAATTATAATGGAGAATTCCTTGGATGTGCAATAGCAGCAAATGCAGGGTATTCTGGAAAAGGATACTTGTTAGAACTAAAAGACAAACATACTGATGATCAGCTTATTACAGATAAAGAGCGATGCACGATTGTAACTAATGCCCTGGGAGATAACGCATACTGCAGCTACTGGGGTGAATGGCATAAGACACCAGAAACAAACCTTTCAGCCAGCATATCCCCTATTTCGGGCAGCAGCTCATGCTGTCCTGTAAATCAGTGCTGGGATGGAAATAGCTGCACAGCGAACCAAATCAATGACAACAGCCTGGACACTTTTTATGGATACAGATGCTATGATGGAGAATGGGTTGAAGTAGAGCTAAAAGAAGCTTGGGATAAAGAAGAAGTTGGATTTTGCCCAAGAGCAGATCAATGCCTGGTAACTATGGCTGGATCTTCAGACAGCAATGATGATCCTGATAAGTTCTATACTATGGCAAATAAACCAATCTGTGTTGCAGACGGAGATTATTTCCTTGACAAATATTGTGAAAATGGCAAATGGACATCCAGAACAAAACAGATAGCATCGGCAATGATTAATATGGCTACTGAAAAAAGCATAAAAAAGTACACATTATACTGCGATGACTATAACATGACTCTTCCTGAATATAAGAATATCCTTCCGGAAAATTGTAATAGAGTGGGGTATCAAGTTCCCTGCATCAATAATGTCTGCATACTGAGTTATGAAGACAAGGTCATAATAGGAACAAGCTACAATGTGCCAATAGATTCAGACAATCTGGTGAGCGACCCAATAGCAAAGTTATGTAAGGATGCAAAAGTATCTGAAAATGCTACGCCATCTGGCAAGTTTGTCAGCTGTGATAGTAGGAAAGTGTGGTATAATCATGATATTGAATCAATCATATTTAATAAAGATTCCCTGGTTGATGTTTCTCTATTAAATAATAATTGGCTTAATTTCTTTAGCCCTCTTTTCAAGGGTGTGATGGATGCCATGTTAGATTTGATTATCGGTTGGGGCCCAAAGACTATGCTGCATGGGGAAGTGAGTGCAATACCTGTTGATTTTATAAACAACATGCAGGACTTTGATAAGATATACATCACTCATGCTGGCGGCAAGCATATTATAGCTACATATGGCAAAGCTATTGATTATACCATATATTCAGACTCTGCAAACACACGTCCTACGAATTTCATAGCATTGACTTATGAAGGATTTGAGATAACTGATATTTGCCAATATGTAGAGAAATATAAGGAAATATACCAGACTAATCCAGGTGAGACTGTTGCCTGCAATAAAACTGGGAACAACTACTATATATTCTCAAGATATGAGATTGGAGAAGATATTTGGCAGGACCTGACATCCAAATTAAGGATTGATGCAAGCACCACTGAGACATGCAGTAATGAATGCACTGCATTGGGCGCAAAGCAATGCGGCACAGGTCTAGAGTATAAGGCATGCGGATTATATGACTATGACTCTTGCATGGAATGGAGTCCATATTTCTCATTGGAATGCAAGGATTATTGTGAAAATAGCATAGGATATCATTCAGGGCATTGCAGCAGTGGTGATTGTGCCTATAGTGAAGAACAATGCGAATTTGGCTGCTTTGATGATGCCTGTAAGATTTGTGAGGATACATGTCCATATTATGGAGCAAAG
>JAGLGH010000275.1 GCA_023144115.1 Nanobdellota archaeon
TGCAGTCTGGGTGAATGCAGTTATGCGCAAACAATATCCTGTGGATGTGATAATATATGCAATGATGCTGATTGTGATTTTGACCCAGATTGCAGCTGTATTAATGATGATGGCTGCTGCGGTGTGGGTTGCGCTGGATACTCAACGGAATTAAATGAATTTACTGTTGATGTTTTTGGAATAGAATCTGGTTTTTACTGCCCAGGGGGCAGCGAGGATTATCAATGCCCTTGGGTGAGCAGTTATTCAGATCCAGATGAAAATTGGTTTGGTGACAATTCCCCAATATCTCGTTTTTGCAAGGAAGATAATGATAATATCTGGCTTCGCTTTGCTGCAGGGTATAATGACATTAATGATTATGAGACTAATTGGGATGCCAGCAATATGTTTACTATAGCATGTGCGGATGACATACAGGATCTATGTTCCATAACAATCGACGTGTCACTCACAAAAGATTGTGATGATAGTACCTCAGCCTGTCCTTATGCTGGCAGCTGGAATTCATATAACCCATCGAATTTCCCAATAAATCTGGATAATACAGACATACATAGTTTTTATGCAAGAGTATGCAAAAGTTATGATTGTGAAAATTTTATGTGCGATGATTGGTATGAATTCTGTTTAAATGAGCGCAATAACCCAGAAATAGTTTACAACGGCATTAATGATGATGAATGTTCTGGGGGGAATACTGATAATGATTGCATATGCATACCAGATTGCTTAGGAAAGCAATGTGGAGATGATCTGTGTGGCGGAACTTGTGGGGCGTGTGCATCAAAATATTATGGATGCAATGATCAAGGGCAATGTGAATTCATATATGACGAATGTTATGTCCTATGCGATTCTGAAAGTGATGTTCAATGCGCTGCTGATGAAGATCGTGTAATTAATGTTGGTACAGGAGATGGTTGCAATCCTGATATAACATCCACTAATAACCCTTTTGAAGAAAGGATTAATCTTGATGTTGACACATATTTTGAGCTAATGTTTAAGATAACCTCATCACAAAAAGGGGATACCACAGATTATTATGAATCACTTGAAATAGTGGGGGTAACTGATGAGGTTACAATTACTGATTGGGACTCCCAGGTTAAATGTTCTCAGTATAACAAATATTATTATTATGATGAAGAATATGATGACTATATTTATGATTATGAATCTGAAAATTATTTAAGTAGTTGTGCTTTATGCTGCAAATAAGATAATTTAAATAAAGATGTGAATTGAAAATAAGGATATCAAATGATGGAAAAGATTTGGAAGAATTACAAAATGAAACAGAAAGGACAGATAACATTTTTCATCATAATAGGGCTAGTGCTGATAGCCATATTCCTAACTATGTTTACAATGATAAGTCAAACAAGAGAACAGGAGGCAGAGATAGAAGTGGAAGAAAGCAGGCAGATTCCAGCAGAGATTATGCAATTGCAGAATTTTGCTCAATCTTGTGTTGCCCTGACAGTGGATCAGGCATTTTTCAAATTTGGAAGAAGTGGAAGCATATTGTTTGATGTTGACGGCGGATTAATCCCTCTCTCTCTTGAGGTACAGGGCGAAGATTACCAGGTTATTGATGGTATTGATGCAGAACAGATAAATATTGCTTATACAATAAAGTCTTTAAAAGGGGATATAGGCACATACAAAAAAGACACACCGGAATATCCATTTAACAGTTTCCCCATAATGGGACAGACACATCCCCACATACTCCAGGGTTTTTATGGCTATGTCAAATTCCCTTCACTTGAGGATCCATCTGATCCTGCCAATCCTATCACAATCAAAGGACAGCTGAAAAATTATATTGAAAATAACCTAAAAACATGCACAAAGGGATTTGATAATTTTCCAAATCTGGAAGTTAGTGAAGGTGATGTAACAGCAAATATAACATTCTATGACAAATCAACATTAGTAGATATAAATTATCCACTTGAGATAAGAAAAAAAGTCTCAAATGATTTGACGCGAATTGAAGATTTCACAGTGAGAATCCCTATTCGGATGCGCGACCTCCATGTTTTTGCCAGAATGATTCTTGATGCCGAATGCCTGACAATTGATAATTCACCTATGGGAAAACAATATGGCAGCGCAAGAGTTGCAGGCATAATGAGAGATATTGAACCATCTGGATTTGATGATGTCATTATGATTGAAGACAGCTCTTATCTGATTGATGGAAGCCCATTCAGATTAAACCTTCTTATTGCCAACAGACCGCCAGCATTGCATTATATTGATCCTCTGGAATTGCCTATTTTAAATGTAGGAGATTCAATCCAGGGAAATGATGAGGATTTACTGATTGTGCAATCTGGAGGCAATGTAATATATAATTTTAGTGATGAAATAAATGAACTTGAGTATTATGGCAAGCATAGGATATATTATGAACCAGATGGGGATAATGTAAGCATAGAATATGTTCCGCAACTGCCATATCTAATTATAGATGAAGACCAGTGGGTAGGCACAAAGGAAATTACAATCAAGATATCAGATGGTGAATATACAGATTGGCAGACAATAACATTTAATATTGCTAATTAATGAAATACTTGACAAAAAATAATTAAACAGGAACTAAAAGATGAATAAAACAAGGAAATATGCATGGAAAAGGCAAATAGCAATCTCCATTCTTGCCGCAGCTATCATAATAATCATTTCTGTGGGTATAATAGGAGCTGATGAAGAATCAGGGTGCTGCTGTTACATTGGAGGTAATGGATCAATCATGCCTGAGTCAGACTGCGATACAAACATATCTTATTCAATTGATGAACTTGATGTGCCACCGCTTTTTACTCCTGCTGAACTTAGTGAGGCGTGCAACACTAAATGTGGAGCAGTAGAGGAGCAGTCACCACTGGAAGATCTTGGATGCAGTGATGCAAATTATGAAGTGCCTATTAGACTTGATATATCTTATGAAAAAGGAGAGAAAGTGGTTAATCTTCTCTGGACTTCTCCATGCGAAGCTGAATATTATA
>JAGLGH010000276.1 GCA_023144115.1 Nanobdellota archaeon
TTTTCATTCCATCCTGTTTGAGATAGCTGCTGTGTCGCAATGACATAACTTTCTAATAAAGGATAATTCTGTCTTACTTTTCTTACAGCAACTTCAGAAATATCAGAACAGGAAATATTATTAAAACCAAGAGAACTAGTTTCAGAAGCCAATTCTCCCAGACCACAACCAACAAAATGAAGACCTATATTTTCTGGCAAACCTAATAATTTACTCTTTATTGTCTTAGGCAAATGTAATCCAGTCCAGGGCAGCACCTGATTATTTGAATATATTCTATTCAGTTTATTAGCAACTCTGGCATAATTTGCAGAATCTTTTTCTTCTTTAGTTAACCCTCTTTTAATTTTAATTCCCCCAGGGTCTATCCTAAGATTATTTTCCTCTATTAATTGTTTTTGAAATTTAAAATATGTTTTTTCATCAAGATTAAAACGCAATTTCTCATTTTTCCTTAGATAAGTAAAACAGGCAATTTTCATTAGATCATCAGGAATTACTCCCGACAAATATGCATTAATCGCCGACTCACTTTCTGCTTGTGTCCTATTTCTGCCTCTGCCAGGCATACCAGTTATTTTAAAATGAGTTATGCCAGTTTCTTTAGAAACTTTATCAATTAGATTAGGATGAATAAATCCTGAGATTGATTTAAGTGTCTTTGGAACTTTTGCTCTAATATCTAAACATAAATTTTGATAATTATCAACAGTATTTGGATGCTTTAATGCAACATGTTCATAATGGTATGCTCTGTAAGGACATTTATTAAAACAAGATTCATTTGCTAATAAAATAGGGGTGATTCTATTTAATTTTAATTTTTTAACAGATGAATTTAAGCAAGAATCAAAAATAGCATCATGATGCAAACAAACAGAGTCAATTGAAGGATATTTTGTTTTTAATTCTAATAATTTATCCACATTATCTCCTCTAAAACCCATTATTGCAGAAACATATAATTGAATCTTATTATTTTTTACTAGTGTGTTAGCTGCAACTTCCTGGATAGAATGCTGATCCACAATTAACTTATTCGGCAAAATCCCCCTTTGTAATAAATTATCCAGACATTCTGATAAAGAGCTTATTCCACTACGACTACTAGTTGTTAAATAAACTCCAATTCCTTTTTTTTGAATCTCTTTTAAAACTGTGTAGGAATCTCCAAATTCTAAATCTGAAGGTCTAAAATAAACATAATTTATTCGTCTATTAATTTTATTATTATTTGCTATTCTCACTATTTCAATTAATTTTTCAGGTTTTCTCATCCAGGGCATCCCAAAATAATTTATTTTCATTATTGGGAAGTAGTATGCTCCAGATATAATAAATCACCACCCAATATTTAAGAAATAAACGAAAATTATTTAAATAAAAGTAAATTATTGATTAAAATATGATTATAGATGCTTATGATAGAAAAATCTTATTTGCCTTAGATAAAAACGCCAGGGAAAGTTATGTTCAATTAGCAAAAAAATCTGGATTATCAAAAGATGCAGTAAAATATAGGATTAATAATTATCTAAAAAATGGATTATTAAGTGGTTTTTATAGTTTAATTGATTCATCAAAATTAGGTTTTTATTCATTTAGAATATACTTCTTATTCAAGAATACTACAATTGAAAACGAAAAAAAGATAATTGAATATCTGATGAAAGAAAAAAATGTATTTTATTTATTTAGAGCAGAGGGTGAATTTGACATAGGCATTGGTTATTTTGCAAAATCATTAGAAAGGTTTAATGAATTCATAACAAAGTTTAAAGAACAATTTTCACAGATACAGATTTACAAACAAGGTATTTTTATTTATTTGCAACATTTTGACAGAAACTATTTAACTAATAAAAAAAGATTACAAAAACCCAAAAGAATAATTCAGGAACCAAAAGATAATAAAATAGGTAAGACCAACTTAGAAATTTTAAAATTAATCTCCACAAATGCCAGAATTCAGATAATTGATATATGTAAAAAAGTCAGTCTTACTTCTAAAGCGGTTTTATTTAGATTAAGAGACTTAGAAAATAAAGGAGTCATACTTGGATATAAACCAAAACTAAATTTAGAAAAGATTCATTACTCAATGTATAAAGTTGATTTGCTAATTGATAATAAGAAACTAACAGAAAGAATAAGAAGTTATGTTCTTCAGCTTCCAAATATAATACATTCTCAGGAAGTTTTTGGAGGATCAGATTTAGAATTTGATGTTGAATGCAAAGACTACACAGAATTTATACAAATAATGAATGAAATCAAAAAACATTTTGGAAACGAAATTAAAAAAAGTTTTCATTTCAGAACAACAAAAATATATAAAACAAATTTTCTTCCAGAAGTGGATTGAAAAAAGAGAAAAACAGATTTATATCACGATAGCTGATTATTTGCCAAACCTTCTATCTCTGTTGCAATAGCTTTCTATTGCTTCTGTGAAATCCTCTTTTTCAAATTCAGGCCACATCTTATCGCAGAAAAACAGTTCTGCATAGCTCGCCTGGTATATTAAAAATCCTGAAGTCCTATGCTCTCCGCTTGTCCTTATGATAAGGTCTGGCTCACTTTCCATATAGAGATTCTTCATGAAAACTTCTCCATCTATATCATCAACATCAAGCTCTCCTGACTTTATTTTTGCCGCTATCTTCTTTGTAGCGTCTATGATTTCAGCCCTGCCACCATAAGCCATAGCAAAATTGATTGTGAAATTCTGATAATCTTTTGTTGTTTCCATCAATCTCTCCATCTTTTCTGTGACATCTTCAGGAAACATCTCTATGCGTCCTATGAAATTTACCTTGATTTTGTTCTTATGGATAATGTTATCATCCTGGTTTAGATTATCGAACTCTTTCCTGAAAAGATCCATCAAATATCCAAACTCTGTCTCTGGTCTATTGAAATTCTCTATAGAAAAAGCATAAAACGTGAGTTCTGAGCATCCAATCTCTCTGCACCATCCTGTGACTTTCTGCACCTTTTGCGCTCCAAATTCATGACCTTTCCAGGGCTTAAGCATAAGTCTTTTAGCAAATCTTCTATTGCCGTCCATGATTATTCCTATGTGTTTTGGTACTTCTGCCATTTTATCATCAGGATTATCTCTTTTAATATGGATGGCTTTAAAAGTTTTTGGGTTTGAAATTATGAACTCCTC
>JAGLGH010000277.1 GCA_023144115.1 Nanobdellota archaeon
AGTGAATAATGGCTTGATACTGTAAATATATAGATATATATTGGAGATGATACAAAAAACAGCGCACTCAGGAACACTTTATTCTCAGTAAGTTTAATCCCTGTCAGGATAAAATAGAACAATGCTGCTGACATAATCCCTATTATAAATGGAATAATCTTTGATGCTATTGCAATATTCATTACCATTGCGGCAAACGAAAGAAGGATATGGTATGGGTTGATTACATCATGGCCATGTTCATAACTGAGAGGGTCATCTTCTATCAATGTAATTTTTCCTGAGGCAATGGAAGCATGCCAGGCATTATAGTAGCTTTCATGTCCCATCATAGATACATTGCCTTTGGCAAACCTCATAGCATGAGGCAGCAAAAGCAGGATTGTACTCAATACCAATATTATTATCAGTGCATGTTTCCTTGTTATCTGCTTTTTATAATGATGCATCATACCACCTTCATCTTCTGTCTGAGATTTTTGATTCTTCAATCCTGCACAGGACCTTGTATATTGTTATCTTCTCTTTTCCTTCACCAACTTCATAGGCTGGCTTAAAACATCTTGGGTCATCATCAGCATACCTCAACTTTTCAATCCCAAATTCGTCTTTGACATCCTGCGAGAAATATATGTAATCTATGCTGTACTTGTCTAGTGCTTCCATAGCAAGAGTCTTGTATTGAGTTGTATAGGTTGTTTTGATGTCTTCAAATATTCTATCAGTATCCCCTGCATTAAGAAAATTTGAATCAATTACATTCTTCCTTTTTGAAATATAGGTTATCTTATGTCCGTCTTCTATGATAGATAAGATAGTTGATGCTGGATGAGTATTTTCTTCTATCCATCTAAATGCCTGCGCTTCATTTTCTGCTGGCGCAAGAGCCATCTCTTGATTAGCAAAAACAAGGGTCGGCAAAAATTGTGTCATCAGCAATGTAAAAGAAAGCGATATCATCATGAAAGGTCGCAATCTTGCTAGTTTTGTCTTTTTTACAAATCCTTTGAAATGCACTATGTGCATACTGTAAAGTATAGTAAGTATCATGCCCAGGAACATAAGTCCTGCGCTTATGGGGATAGCTTTGAGGAGCAGGAGCAGACCAATAGTCATAGCGAAACTTATGAAAAGGTAAGAGAACTTTGTTTTACTCCTGAAAAGATATCTATAGATTGTAACAATCCCATATACAAACGGCACAAGTCCTATCTTTGCTATAGCTCCAAGCACTGTTATATTCTGGAAATATTTCCCGATTATTTGTGATGGGATATTCTGAAAGACAATGCCTATATTTTCGCTCAATAAGGCTTGCTTATATATTATCAGGAGGAACCAGATAACAAGCAGGCTGGAGAATAGCACTATTTCAATCTCTGCTGGAATCTCCTTGATGTTTTCTGTCTTCAGCAGGACGAGATATAGCACAAGCGCAATTGCAAGAAGAACTGCAGATGCATGCACAAAAGTAAGGCAGGATACTGAAATTAGAAGGAAGTATGCATATTTTTTCTCAGTATGCAGTTTGACAAAGCAGTATATTGCATATGCTGCAAGTGGCACAGCAAGAGAATAGGGTGATACGCTGTTCACAGTCTTATAGAAAAATATTGGGATGAATCCAGCTATGCCTGCCACATAAAGGGCCGCAACTTTATCTTTGGTAATATTTTTTGCAAGATAATATGTGATTATGATTAAAGATGATGCAAATATATTTGGCAGAACTTTCGCTACAAAGCCAAGTGGCAGGAACAGGTTGAAAAACGCGAGTATGTAATGGAACAAAGGCGGAAACATGAATAACCTCCCCCCATAGCTCAAATCATCATTATAAAGCGGAGTCCCTGTGCTTGTTATTTCATCTATCTGCCTAAGTGAAAAGTAAGCATCATCACTGCTGAAGTAAGGTGTCTGGAATGCGAAATAAAGTCTTATTCCAAGTGCTGCTATGAATATGAATGCAAGGATATATCCTGCATAATACTTTTTCACTTGCTTAAGTTTCATAATAAGGCACATATTATTTTGTTGTTTAAATAATTTACCTAAATTTGCGCTGAGTAAAATTTTGGCAAATTATTTAAATGCGCTAGATATATCAAACTCATGATACAAAAGAAATTGCCTTCAGGAAGCAAGGTCCTGGATTCTCTGCTTGAAGGAGGATTTGAACCAGAGATTATAAGCACTATATATGGCCCTGCTGGATCAGGCAAGACAAACATAGCTATACTTTGCGCAGTATGGTGCGCAAGGGATGCGAAAAAAGTTATATATGTTGATACAGAGAGCAGCTTTTCTGTGGAACGCCTAAAGCAGATAGCGCCAGATTATGAAGCTGTGCTTGACAAGCTAATCATCCTGAAGCCTACAAATTTTGAGGAGCAGGTATCAGCTTTTGACAAACTTAAGGACATTATAAAAATAGATTCAGATAATATAGGTGTAATCATTATAGACACGATCTCTATGCTTTACAGGCTTGAGATGGGCAAAAGCGAAAAAATATATGAAATAAATAAGGAGCTTGGCAAGCAGATGGGTTGGCTCTCAGAGATTGCTGTAAAGAAGAAGATTCCTGTGCTTATGACCAATCAGGTATATGCTAATTTTGAGGATAAGAATAAGGTCCATATGGTTGGCGGTGACATACTTAAATACTGGAGCAAATGCCTTCTTGAGCTGCAGATAATTGAACCTGGAAATAGGAAGGCAATATTGCGGAAGCATCGTTCCCAGCCAGAGGGAAAGGAAGTTATGTTTAAGATAGTGCATACAGGGATTATCGAGGCAAAAGAAGGGGAATAAAAAAGGTTTGGTCTTTTATCTTATAAAGCAATCATCTACCAGCCCATTATAATCATCAAAAATAGACTGAAAACTTAGTCTCCTATTCTGCGCATATTCATATGTCATAATAGCTACATGATGTTGTAACTTCGCATGATAATTCTGCATATGCAAAAGCTGATAAACTTAAGAGCAAAATTATAACATCAAACCTATTTATTACAACTTGGGTAAATACCCCGATGATTGCATCGGATTTTAAATTCCAAGTTGAGTTGGAGAACAAAGTTCTCTAACTTCTTAGTAAGCTTTGCTTACCAAGACTTAGGATTTTCGCTTTATTCATCAGTAAAATCTTCAAGAGGTACTGATAATTCTTCATTCTTCCCAAGCTCTCCCCTGTTTCTTAAGTATTCTGTCGCAAGGATGTAAAAGAACAGGCCAAGCGATTTCTTGCCCTTATTATTACAAGGTACAACAAGGTCGAGGTTATTTGTCTGGTTGTTTGTATCGCATAATGCAACAACAGGGATTCCCACTTTCATTGCATCTGCAACAGTATTTCTGTCAGGCCACGCATCTGTGACAAGAATAACTTTTGCTTCAATAAAATTTCTTAAGTTAGGGTTGGTCAGGATGCCTGGAGGATATCTTCCTGCAAAAAATTTGCATCCGATAAGCTTGCCAAATCTTTTGACTGCTTTCCATCCGTTCTCTCTCCTGCTCACAATAAGGATCTCCTTTGGTTCGTACTGCGAAAGGAAATTTGCTGCAATCCTTATTCTCTCATCTATCTTGTGAAGGTTCAATACACTCAGACCATCAGGTCTTGTCTTATATATGAACTTTGACATGTATCTTGTCTTGAACTTTGTTCCAATATGTATTCCTGATTTTAAATATACATCCTGTGCTACTAAATATTGTTGTGTTTCTGCCATAATTTCAACTCCGTATCCTTTATGAATCTGCGCAATAATCATGCTGTCAGCATTTTTTATTACCTCATGCTGCGCCACAGGCAACGCATAGCCGCGCTGCTTGCTTTGGTAATGAACTAATAGAATATCCTTTTATTTATAAATATATGTTTTTAATGTTCATTTCCAGATATTGAACTCTTCAAGCACATCATATATAGGTCCTTCTTTCTGCAATGTGCTCATTATAAGTTTGAATGAACTTACTTTAAAGCATTTTGGTTCTGTCTTTATGCCTTTAAGAATCTCCTTGAATTTTTCTTTTTCACTGATATGCTTAACTCTTGCCAGAGTGATATGGGGGTGAAATCTCTTGTCAGGTTTATGCCTCAAAGCAGCAGATACATCCTCTGCCAATTTTGTTAATAGTTCAGTTTCCTTAATCCCCAGCCATACAACTCGGATGTAATTTTGGTTAGGAAAGACCCCGATATTATCAAAAGTGAGATTTAACAAATCAAATCTTATATCTCTAAGCTTTGTCTTAATATTCTCTACTCTGTCTTCATCAATATCTCCAAGAAATAAGAGTGTGAGATGAAAACACTTTGGATATGTTGCTTTCAGAAAGTCTGTCTTGATTAGGTTTTGTAAACCAACTACATAATCCTTAATCTCTTCAGGAATTTCTATCGCTATGAACAATCTCATTTAAATCAAAAACTATATTCTGTGAACAATTCCCAAAAGTTTTTCACAACAAGAGCAAATATTGCCAGTGATATTATGATAAGCAGGAAACTGGAATTTATCCCAAAATTAGGATTGAACTGCATTATTATCTGTGAAACAGATATAACAAAGCTTATGAAAATAAAAATGACCCATTCTCCTAGCGGAAGTCCAATCTTCTTGTTATAAAACATAAGGACAGCTGATGCAATAAATGTAGCTGCGCTTGTTATAATCAGGATTAGGGGTATTATTTCGCTCATTTTAATAGTATTTTTTTAAATTATAAAAAATATAAAAAAAGTGAATAAAGAAAGATTTATTCTTCTTTCTTCTTTTCTTCTTCTTCAGTTTCTTCTACTTCTTCTTTAGCTTCTTCACCAAAGTCTTCAGTATCTTCTGCATGAGACTCCTCTTCTTCAACTGGAGCTTCTTCAGTTGTTTCTACTGGCGGAACATCTCCTGCAGCAACATCTCCTGATACAACTTCAGCAAATCCCACTTTTCGCAATACTTTTGTAATGCGAATCTTAACTTCATCGCCTTCTTTGACACCAGGTACAAAAAGAACAAAACCATCTTTTTTGCAGATGCCATCTCCTTTTTCACCAACTGCCTCTATTTTTACAGTTAACTCGTCCCCAACATTTACTGGGACAAATCCTCTTCTTTGGCCGCCAAATCCGCCGCCCTCATTTCCATAATTTCCGTACATGTTTCATTTCACCTAATCCTATTTATACGCAATGCGCAGATATGCACAACGCGCCAAATCTTTGCATATTTAATGCAATAAGGTCTGATATTATCATTGGATTTATAAATTTAGTGGTTTATTTGAGTATCTCCACAGGAGATACTGCAAATGTAGAAAGTTTTAAATACCATTAGAAAACATCTAAAATTATGATTATCCAAAAAACCATAAGCATAATTGAATCATTATACCCGATTTTCTTTAGAAATAGTGCTATTCCTGAATTATGGTTCATCTGGGACTAAAAACCCTTTCATAAATTATATTCTTAAAAACTTACTATAAAATGTATAACTAACATGGAAAAAATAAAAAAAGTCATTGAGGAATCTGCAATAGGAACAATAATTCCCTTCACCAAAGAACTGGATTATGCTATAAACCCTGTAGAATATTTTGCAAAGCTTTCTGACTATGGAAGAAAAGAAAACTGTATATTGCTTGAATCAGCAGAAATCCTGACAAAATATGGAGAAAAGAGCATTGGCTCTGCTGACCCATGCATTATTGTAAGAGGAAAAGGCAACTCATTTGAGATAGATGCGCTTAACAGCCTTGGAAAGAGGATACTTAATCATATAAGGGAAAACTTTTCGTTCTGCAGCAGCATAGAAATCAGGGAAGATAGCATAAGAGGACAGATAAAAAGGAAAAAAAAAGAAACAAGCGAACACGAGAGGCTTAAAGAAATAACCCTCATGGATGTTCTAAGAACTCTTGTCTTTGCATTAAAGCCTGCATCAAAGCCAGCACCTATCTGCTGTGGACTTTTTGGCATGATCAGCTATGATTTCATTGATCAGTTTGAGAACCTTCCTCCATATAAAGAAAATGCCTATAATGACTATGACTATGAGATGATTTTTGCAGACAATCTGTTCTATATAGACCATCAGAAAAATAAGACATTCTTTATAGCAAATGCTTTTAAGCTGGATGATGAATGTGCAGCTGAAGCTGAAAGGGTCATGAATATACTTAATAAATATGAAAGCACATTAAATCAGGCAATCCCTGAAAAAAGGCAGTTTGGAACAATACAAGGAACCATCCAAAGTGATACGACAAAGGAAGAATACATCAAAAATGTAGAAAAACTCAAAGACCATATACTTCAGGGAGACATATTTCAGGTAGTGCTTTCAAGAACAATAATTGCTGATATCAACTCAGAAGAATTTGATATATATTCTTCACTAAAGAGAAAAAACCCTTCCCCATATATGTTCTATTTCAAAACATCTGGCTCAACACTGATAGGAGCAAGCCCTGAAA
Source organism: Nanobdellota archaeon (assembly GCA_023144115.1). GTDB lineage: Archaea > Nanobdellota > Nanobdellia > Woesearchaeales > JAGLGH01 > JAGLGH01. Next base: position 6,481 of record JAGLGH010000277.1, read on the forward strand.
GATGCATAGCTGTCAGCAATTCAGGTTCTAGGAAGATTGTTGAGATAAGGCCAATTGCAGGGACAAAGCCAAGAGGGTTTGCCAATGGAAAGATTGACAATGATCTTGACTCAAGATACGAGGCAGAATTAAAGACAGACCTGAAAGAGCTTGCTGAGCACACAATGCTCATTGACCTTGCAAGAAATGATGTAGCAAAGATTAGTATGCCAGGAACAAGGGAAGTGACAGAGCCATTTTCAATAGAAAAATACTCTCATGTCCAGCATCTTGTCTCGACTGTTAAAGGTATTCTTAAGCCAGATCTTGACATGTTCAGTGCATATCTTGCAACAATGAACATGGGTACTCTTACAGGCGCTCCGAAGATTGAAGCAATGAAACTCATAAGGAGATATGAAAAGACAAAAAGAGGATTCTATGGTGGAGCAGTAGGATATTTCACACCAGATGGAGAAATGGATTCTGCAATAACAATCAGGACAATGAAAATAGCAGGAAAAAAAGCTTATATACGGACAGGAGCAGGCATTGTGTATGATTCAATAGCTATAAAGGAGTTCATTGAGACAGAAAAAAAAGCCAAGGCCTGTACAGATACAATATCTGAAGCCGGTGGTGTCAAATATGGATAAGAATATCCTGATGATTGATAATTTTGATTCCTTCACCTTCAATCTCGTCGATGAATTTGAAAAAAGAGGGTGCAGGATGATTGTTTACAGAAATGACACAAGCCTTAAAAAGATAGAAGAAGTCATTGAAAATAACAATATCTCTCTGATAATTATCTCTCCTGGCCCGTCTCATCCAAGAGATGCAGGCAATTCAATAAGCATTATCACAAGATTTGGAGGAAAGATTCCAATCTTTGGAGTCTGCCTTGGCCACCAGGCAATAATTGAAGCATTTGGTGGAAAAGTTGACAGAGCAGATGAAATTGTCCATGGAAAATCATCGCTTATTGAGCATGACAAAAAAACTATATTCAAAGGGATAAGCAGCCCTTTTTCTGCAGCAAGATACCATTCACTTGCCGGGTTTGACATTCCATCATGCCTTGAAATAAGCGCAAAAAAAGGCAGTATCATCATGGCAATCAGGCATAGAGACCATAAAGATAATTTTATTGAAGGAGTCCAGTTCCATCCTGAATCCATATTGTCTCCTGAAGGCGTGAATATTATTGAGAATATTATTCAGATGATATAAGATTATGGCAGATAAAATTAAATCAGCATCAAGAAAAATAGAATCTGAGTTTGAAACACCCCAATTACTTTCTGATGTTGTATATTCATTGGCTCAAGATGAAGAAAAAAGAAAGAGTTGTTTGTCTTTATTAGAAACAGCAGTTAGATATATTTGTTTTATGGATTTATACCAAGAAACAGGAGATGAGGATTATAGGGGTGAATATGAACGACACAGAACATCCCTATTTGCTGAATTAGATGTTGAAGATCAAAGAAAACTCAAAGAAGTTGAGGATGAAATTCTATATTCCTGGAATTATTGGAATCTTGAAAGATCATTAAAAAGAAGGATTCAAGTTGGTTCTCATTTTTCTGAACAAGAAGCAGAAGATTATATCTTAAAAAAATCTGGAGATGCTGTTTTGTATGGCACTATTGCAGGTTTGCATTGTGATTTACCCTCAGGACTAATTGGAGTAATCCACAAAAGACAAGCTTTGGCAGATTTGGTTGACGATGTTAAGGATTATGAAGAAGATTTAGAAAGCAGGCAGCCAAATATTATGGTTTTATATTTTTTAAATCAAGGAGTTTCAAATTATCCCAATGATTTTCAACATGCTTTAGAGATATCTAAAGAATTAGGAATTACTGAAAAGATAATAAGATTTGGTGAAAAATTATGTCAAACAGCACTGGATGTTAAAGAGATAAATCAGATACATCTATTAAAACAGGGAATAGAAGATAAATATCATCTATTAAGGAGGTTATTGGATAATGTCCAGTAAAGAAGAGGTAAAACTGGAACTTACTGCTCTTGTTCGTAGAATTAAGTCTGAAGGAGAACAATCTTATGATTCCAATGTTAGTAGGATTGTAAGGGAAACTATTGAAAACTTAGGTATTGAAAAAGCAGTAGTTGGATTAAACACTTCTGGATGCAGTTATAAAAGACAAAGTATTGGCTGTTTTCATTGCGGTCATCTAAAGGGCTATGAAAATCCTGAAGAACTATTTCAGCAATTTATTTCTGATGTTAGCAGATTTAAAAGAAGAGATGAAATATTTGTATATTCTAATGGTTCTTTTTTTGATGCAGATGAAATATATCCTGATACTCAAATCAAAATTTTAAGATACCTTGCTGATTCAGGATTTGGAAAAATAGTTATTGAATCAAGACCAGATATTGTTTCAGAAGATATGATTGGACAAGTAATACAGGTCATTGAACCAAATAAATTATATGTTGGCTTGGGATTTGATACTTATGATGATGAAGTTAGAGATTTATGTTTAAATAAAGGATTTTCTAGAGATGATTATGATAAGGCTGTTAGTATTTTAAAACAAAGCAGGATTGCATTTGAAACAAGAGTTGTTGTAAAGCCTCCTTTTTTGACTGAAAGAGAGAGCATTGAAGAAGCTGTAAAAACTGTTGGATATGCTTTTGAAAAGGGAACAGATTCAGTTTCTTTAGAACCACTTGCTCTGCAAAGATATACATTACAGGATTATCTGCATAGAAAAGGAAGCTATAGGGTTCCATGGTTATGGAGTTTAATTGAAAT
>JAGLGH010000278.1 GCA_023144115.1 Nanobdellota archaeon
CTTTTAAAGTGATCGATTGTCTCTTTAAGCAGCCTGTTCTCAACTTCTAATTGAGAATTGTCAGCACCATAATCATATATCACGCTATCTATGATATTATTCTCTTTTGTATTTTCATCTGCCATCTTAACTCTCCTTAATTGAGTTAATTATATAAATCTTTTCATTAGGGATTTGATTAGTTTTGTTAAGAATGTTAGATAATTAATTAATTTGAAACTAATCTCTTTTATTATTAAAAAAACGAATATTTAAATATTTGATATATTTCTTTTTTTGCTATGATAAACCCACAAATAAAAAAACTGGCAAGCATACTTGTGAACCATTCTGTAAAAGTCAATAAAGGAAATATAATCAAAGTGAACTGTGGTATAGAAGGGCAGGAGCTTGGATTAGAGGTGTGCAGACTTATTCTTAAGAAAGGAGCAATACCTAGTTTTAATTTGATACCTGAGAATTATGCATATATGTATTATAAGAATGCTAATGTGGATCAGCTTAATCAATTCCCAAAGATAGCTTTGTATGAAGCTAGAAATATAGATGGAATTATTAGTATAGGAGCAAAGCAGAATACAAGGGAGCTTGCTAATATAGATCCTAAAAAGATAGCTATTCGCCAAAAAATGACACATAAGATATCAGAAGTAATCCTTAAAACGAATAATTGGGTGGGATGTGAATATCCTACAAATGCGCTTGCACAGGGTGCTGATATGTCTCTTGATGAATTTGAGAATTTTGTATTTGGCGCAACAAATATAGACTGGAAAAAAGCATCAAAGAAGCAGGATAAGCTTAAAAAGATTCTTGATTGCGGAAAGCAGGTAAGGATAGTGGCTGATGATACAGATATAACTTTTAGCATAGATGGAAGGCAGGGCATGAAATGCGATGGCCATAGGAATATGCCTGATGGCGAGGTTTTCATAGCTCCTGTGGAAGATACAACTGAAGGTTATATTAATTATACATATCCTGTAATCAGGGGCGGAAAAGAAGTTATTGGTGTATATCTTGAATTCAAGAATGGCAAGGTTGTTAAGGCAAAAGCTGAAAAGAATGAACAATTCCTGAAAGAGATGATTAAGACAGATAAGGGTGCCAGCTATATTGGAGAATTTGGCATTGGGGTAAATTATAATATTAAGAAATTTGTCAAGCAAATTCTTTTTGATGAGAAAATAGGGGGCACAATACATCTTGCTCTTGGAATGGCGTATAAAGAAGGCGGTGGAAAAAACGACTCAGCTATCCATTGGGATATGATAAAGGATCTTAGGAGAGGCGGCGCAATATATATTGATGGCAAATGCATACAAAGAAATGGCAAATTTACTTTTAAGCTGTAATGCAGATTAAGTCTTTTGGATATTTTGTAAGGGAAATTGCCCCTTTTTTTGTTATGACTATATCATCTTCTATTCTTATGCCTAGTTTATTGGGTATATATATTCCTGGTTCAATAGTTATTACATTATTCTCTTTTAGCTTTGCTTTTGAATATCTTGAGAGGTTTGGCATCTCATGGACTTCTACTCCTAATCCATGACCAGGATTATGAAAAAAATATCTTGAATCTCTGCCCATGATTTTTCTCATTTCACTATCAATATCTTTTATTGGCTTTCCTGGTTTGAGATTAGATATGGCATTTTCTTGGGCATCTAATACTTTTTTGTATATTTCAATTTCTCTTGCTGATGGTTTTCCAAGATAGATTGTTCTTGTCATGTCAGAACAATATCCTTTATAAATAATTCCAAAGTCCATTATGCAGAATCCTTTTTTTAATTTTCCTTCTGGTTTATAGTGAGGGATAGCTGCATTTGCGCCTGATGCGACTATGGGATCAAATGAGGGTATGCAACCTTCCTTTTTGAAATTATCTTGAAGGAATGTAATAACATCCTGCTCGCTTGAGAATGCCTTGAAATTGCTGATGCAGTTCTTCATGATCCTATCAGTTATTGAACATGCTTTTTTTATTATTCTTATTTCTTCTTCAGTTTTTGTTTC
>JAGLGH010000279.1 GCA_023144115.1 Nanobdellota archaeon
AATAAAAAATATAAGAACAATTGGATTGAAAGACAAAAAATCTTAAGTGAACAATCTCCAAAGCATATTGAACCATTTTTAGGTACTAAGGATTGTGCATTACTTCCACATAAAATTAAAAGAAAAGTGAATAATAAATTAGAAGATCATTATGGAGTTATTATTAGGCTGTTGCCAGATATGCAAATTGTTTATGTCAAAGATTTTAAGGAATTAGCTAAATATGAATTTTGGCAGAAAGTAGTAAAAAATTTAGAAAACCATATATTATTAGAAAGAGAATATGGTTGGGAGAAGAGTCATATTGGCTTAAGTTATCCTCCTTTTGAGACTTCTCAAGGTGTTATAATCCCTTATCATGGAGCAACTATGAAGCCTGAGAGAGATTATAAGTTTGGAGCAGTATTAGTTGACAAGAATAATCCTCAGAAAATACTTGGAAGAACTAAAAATCCAATCTTAGAAGCTACAGAACAATGGGAGAAAGACGGCATTATGAGTGGAAATATTGTTTTTCCAACAGGTCATGCTGTGTGGGATGGTTACTACCACATGTTCTATGGTGCCGGCGATAAGTATATTGGGCATATAGCAATTCCTGAGCAAAAATTGTTAGATAGTTTTGATTAAAATGGATAAGGATGTCTTTTCCTGAATGCAGTTAGTTCATATTCTGGAATCTGACTCAAATTCAGTTCTTCAGGAATATGGGTGAGAAATAATCCTTCCTTTCTAATCACATTTCTATAGCTTTTTTCATCAAACCATCCTTTATTTAATCCTTTTTGATAATGCGGTGTTCCAGGGAATACCATGCATTGATTCCATGACACAACATCAAGATCAGAAAAATTCTCTACAATTTTTTCATCTTTAATTAACTCATCTTTTGTCTGTTCTGGAAATCCAAACATCATATATAGTTCTGTTTTCATACCATAATCATGAAACATTGAAAATAGCCTGTTTATTCCATAAGGTGTGATATGTTCAAAATCAATCTTTTTTACAAATTTTGGATTGAAAGACTCTACTGCTATTGTCATTACATTAAAGCCTGCATCAGCATATAATTTTATTAGATCTTCATTTACCTGATCTTTCTTTGATTTATCAAAAAATAATTTGGCGAAAAAAGCATTTGGGTTATTTAGGATTATGTCAGGATGTTCTTTTCTATATTTTTTCATTATTTTAAAGAATTTTATATCTTCTGGGTGAAGTCCAAAAGTATCTGTCTGATTAGAAAAAACATTAATTCCAATGGTTTCATGCAGGTATTTTACATCTGCAAACATTCGCTTTGAACCCATATGCCTGACCTTACGACCGTCAATAATTGAGACTGTGCAATGATCGCAAGCCATAGGGCACCCTCGAGAATAATATAATGCAAATCCCTTTAAATTCTCTTTGGATTGCACATTGTGCATATAAAGATAGTGTCTTTTTGAATATTTTTTATAACGTAATTCTCCTTTTTCTTTATATAATATTTTTTCAAGAGCCCAGGTTCTGTTAATATCCTGCATTCTAGGTCTAGATTCAGTTTTTATTACAATCCCATTTTTTCTGTATGCAATACCTCTTATATTTTTTGTATTATTTGATTTTAATCCCATTAATAATTCTCTAATAGTTTCTTCTCCTTCTCCACAAACAACATAGTCAATATTTCCTGTCTCAAGCAGCCAGTCAGGTTTTAAAGTAGCATGTTGTCCTCCTACAATAATTGGCAATTCTGAATATGCTTTTCGCACAGCAGTAATCAATGGATTAACTATTCTTTCCTGCTCTGTGGAAAACATTGAACTGATAAGCAATGCAGATGGTTTTGTTTCTGAAATTCTTTGAACAACTGCTTCATCTGGAAGTCCAACTCGTAAAATATATTTATTTAATATTTCTTGATAAGAATATCCTTCAGCTGATAAGTCCATAAAATCAGTGCCAATCCCTTTTTCTTCCAAACTGCCTAAAATCATTAATGCAGATAATGAGATAGTTTCTCTATTTGGGAGAGTGGGGAGTCCATCTTTATCTAAGGGATATGATTTTGCTGGTTCTACAAACAATACTTTTTCTTCCATGTTCAAAACCTTACTTTTTCATCAAGAACTTTTTTAAGAAAATTATTCCATTTTGGATCTCTTGCTGGACAAAACCCATCAATATTCTGGAAAAGCTTTTGAGAGATGGCTCTTTGAATCTTTATTATATCAGAAAAAGGTGTTGTTCTCACGTTTCCAAACTTATCTCCAATTTCATATCCGCAGTGAGCATCAAATAACAGATTCCCATCATAACCTATGCTTGCGCCATAAAAACAAGTTCCGCAAACTTCTTTACCTATTTCTCTGGCAGAACTATGCGAATGAATAATTGAATTATCTCCTAATATATCAGGAACCTTGACTAAAGGCACAGCATTTCCATTTATCTCAACAGTTTCTTCTAATTTCATCTCAGGATGATCAATTGCGCAGCCTAACTGAGCCAAAGGCGCAACACTAAAGAAAATTCCTTTACTATGGCAATAATCCCTTAAATCTAAGGTATCCTGGACATTGTCTTTCTGCAAGGTTGCATGGATTGCTAATCTGTGAACTTCAATATTATTTATATTCTCGATAGTTCCCTTGTAAGCTTCTATAGCTATATCTAAATTTTTCATTTTTTTTTCAAAACTTCCTTTTCCGGAAGTTCCATTATCTGATTCATATTTAGAAGAATTAAGTGAATGATGACTGAAAATTAGTGTAACTCCTGAATCTCTATAAGAAACAATCTGTTCCTGATTCAGGCTGTGGCCATTAGTGATTAAAGTAGTTAAATAGCCTAACTTATGCGCATGTGCAATTAATCCTGGAAGGTCTTTGTTTAATGTAGGTTCTCCTTCACCAGATATCTCAAGGCATAGGGCTCCATATTCTCTTGCATCATCCAAAACTTTTTTTGATTCATTAAGGGAAAGAGCATATTTTGCGCCTAATCTTCTTCTTTCTTCAGGCATAAAACAACGTCTGCAATGAGCATCACATATAGGCGGCTGATTCAATAAGATAAATGATAATTTGCCTTCTTTAGCTCTTTTATCAAGGTTTAATTCTAGAACATCTTCTAAGTAATATGATGATGCTTTCAGAACCCTTTGATGGTATTTATTACTCATAAATTAAGACCTTTTCATAATGTATATAATCTTACTTCACCTACTAGGGGGGTGAAATTAGCAAGATTTAAATACTGCTGGGGATTAGTAAGTAAAAAGTCAGATGTAACGGAGCAC
>JAGLGH010000028.1 GCA_023144115.1 Nanobdellota archaeon
CTTAAGGTTGGAGATGTAGACATTTCTGGTCGAACTCCTCCCAGAAGGATACCCCAACATTTATGTTGGGGAGGAGTTCATTTTTATTAATAAATTTTTACTGATGATTATGGATTAAGAAGGATTAACCATAAACCAAAACTATAAAAACAATTGATTATTAGTATTACAATATGGAAAAGAAGAATCATTTTGTATTAGAAAGATTGCTTGGGATATTATTTGGTGTTTGTGTGACACTGATAATTCTTCCAACTTTTCAAGAACTTAATGAGGTTGCGCCTTTACAAGAGATTGCACTTGTTATTGGATTTTTTATTCTCATTGGAATGGGTGTCATTTCATGGAGAAGAAGCAAACTGCAGAATAAACAATAACTTTTAAATATACTGCTCTTTTTCCTTAACTAGAATAATATATAATGTATATAGGAGGAATTATTATGCTTAATACAAAATTAAGAACAAATACATGCGGAGAATTATCAAAGAAGGATCTTGATTCTAATGTAACCTTATGCGGATGGGTATCAACAAGAAGAGATCATGGTGGGATTATATTTATTGACCTTAGGGACAGGTATGGGATTACACAGATTGTTTTTGATCCTGATGTCTCAGGTGAAGCACTCAAAACAGCAGAACAGCTACGCAGGGAAGATAATATTCAGGTCAAAGGTCATGTTAAGGCAAGAAAAGAAGGCATGACAAATGCAAAACTTAAAACTGGTGAGATAGAAATATTTATTGATAAAATTAATATACTTAACAAATCAGAAACTCCTCCTATTGAAATCGAAGACAGGATAGAGTTGAGTGAAGATATAAGGCTTAAGTACAGGTATCTTGACCTGAGAAGGCCGCTGATGCAGAAGCATATTAAGATAAGGCATATTGCTATGCAGGCTGCGCGCAAATTCTTATGCGAGCATTCTTTTCTGGAAATCCAGACACCCATGCTTGTGAAAGCAACACCTGAAGGAGCAAGGGATTATGTAGTTCCTTCAAGAGTGAATCCTGGCAAATTCTATGCGCTTCCGCAATCACCACAGCTCTATAAGCAGCTTTTGATGATCTCAGGATTTGACAGGTATTTTCAATTCCCAATCTGCCTTAGGGATGAGGATCTCAGGCAGGACAGGCAGCCTGAATTTACTCAACTTGATTTAGAGATGGCTTTTGTTGAAGAAGAGGATATTTATGATATTGGAGAAGGAAGCATAAAGGCAATGATGAAAGAAACACTTGATATTGACATAAAGGGCAGTTTTCCAAGACTCAAATATAAAGAATCCATGGACAGGTTTGGGTGCGACAAGCCAGATATGAGGTTCAGCCTTGAGCTTACAGATGTAAGCGAGATAGTCAAAGATTCGGATTTTGGCGTATTTAAATCAGTTGTAGAATCTGGAGGCATAATCAAATGCATCAATCCTGAAAAAGATATCAGCAGAAAAGAGATTGACAGGTATATATCTTTTTGCCAGGAATGCGGTTCAAAAGGCATGGCATGGATGCGTGTGACAGAAAAAGGTCTTGACAGCAATATTGCGAAATACTTTAATGATGATGTGCAGAAAAGGCTTATAGATAAAATAGGTGCAAAGCCAGGCACTGTACTTATGTTCATAGCTGACAAGCCAGCAAGATGCAATGAGACATTGGCAAAGCTAAGAAATAAGCTGGGCGCAGATCTTGAATTGTATGATAAGAAAGAGTTTAATTTCCTATGGGTTGTTGATTTCCCATTGTTTGAATTTGATGACGAGCGTAATTCATGGGCTCCTGCGCACCATATGTTCACAATGCCTAAAAAAGAGCATTGGGACATTATTGAATCAGATCCAGGAAAAGTGCTGGCGCAATGCTATGACCTTGTGCTAAACGGAGTTGAACTTGCTTCAGGGTCAATAAGATGCAATAATATAGAGATGCAGGAAAGAATAATGAAAATGGTGGGATTTCCTAAAGAAAAAGCGCAGGAAAGATTTGGATTTCTTCTTGAAGCATTCAAATACGGCGCACCTCCTCACGGCGGTATTGGCTTTGGTTTTGACAGGTTCATTGCAATGGTATGCGGACATCATGATATAAGAGAAGTCATGCTTTTCCCAAAGAACAAGAGCGCTCAATGCCCTATGGATGGCAGTCCCTCAGAAATTCCAGATGAGCAGATGAAAGAACTGCATATAAAGCTTGATGTTGTTAAGAAAAGTGGTTGATTGTTTTGTTTATTTTTTGCTACACAAAAAACTTCTTTTAATTTAAGTGCGATGTAAATAGAAGAGACAGGACTAAATATAATCCCTTTGGATTCTCTTACTTAAAGAAGGATTTACAAGAACTTCATCTGAATGATCAATCATTGTAAGAACTTTTTCAACAGGCATATTTGCATATACTTCAGTCATTGATATTACATTAGGTATGTTGGCTGCTATTGCGTTAGGAAATGAGTTTATAATATCCAGATATAGCTCGTTTGAATTTTGTAGTCTTTCTCTTAATTGAATAGTTGATGGATTCCCATCAAAGTAATTAATTGTTTGAGATTTAGTTTGATGAAGAAACTTAACATCCTTTCCTGTTAGATAGGAAGCATATTGTCCAAGTAAAAATGTAACATACTGAATCTCAGAATGGGGTTTGGGATTAAAAGTTTCTTCACCTTTAGAAGTCTGTCCAAATAATTGAGCATTATCAAGATAAGCTCTTGCTACCAGATCAACTAACCCTGAAGTATAACCTAATTTTGTATTTGTATCTGAAAATTCTGGTTCTTTTGCATGTTTACCAATATGTGTAAGATAATCTACAAAAGACTGAATTATCTGAATATTTCTTCCATCAATATCATAAACCTGAAAATAATCCTTTTCAGAATCAAGATTAAAAGTTTTATCATAAATTGTTATTGAATTTACCTTTCTTTTATCTCTAGAAACTCCTATAATATATGGATTCAAATTATGATCATTTGCTATTTCTCTTGTTTTGGTAAATCCTGTATTCATTTTATAAATGGAAATAGGCAGAGGTTTATAAATAGTTTGATTTTATTACTATTAAATGGTATTTGAGCAGATGAAAGAACTGCATATAAAATTGGATGTTGTTAAGAAGAGTGGTTGATTGTTTTTTATATCTTTAATTTCTAATTTATATTGATATCAATAAATTTGCAAAGCAAACTTTTTAATATAAGCCTTAATTAATAACCATCTATGAAAGAAAAAGAGTATTTTAGAGATATAATTGCTTACATAAAAAAGAATAAGCCAGATAAGGATAAGCTTGCAAGATATAAAGTCATGCTGTGTAAAAAGCATTCTGTAAAAGAGATTCCTACAGATATCAAGATACTTCTGAATGCTCCAAAAAAAGATCTTTCAAAGATCAGGAAATATCTTCTTACAAAACCGACAAGGACAATAAGCGGTGTTGCAGTTATTGCTATAATGTCAAAGCCGCACCCATGTCCGCATGGAAAATGCAGGATGTGTCCGGGTGGTGTTGATTCTGCATTTGGCAGTGTGCCTCAGAGCTATACTGGCAAAGAGCCTGCTGCAAGAAGAGCGATAAGGAATAAGTATAATCCTTATCTTCAGGTGATGAACAGGCTTGAGCAATATGTGGTAACTGGCCATATGCCTGAGAAAGTAGAGCTTATCATAATGGGTGGGACTTTTCCATCCTATAATAAAATATACAGGGATAATTTTGTAAAACATGCGCTGAAAGCGATGAATGATTTTTCTAAATTGTTTTTTAAGGCAAAAAAGAAAGGAAGCAAGAAACAAGAGATTGATATTATTGCATTTAAGAAATTCTTTGAGCTTCCAGGGGATATATATGATAAGAAAAGAGAACTGAGCATAAGGAAAAAGCTTCTTGCATTTGGGAAAAAAGGGAAACAAGTTCTTGAACAGATACAGAAGGAGAATGAAAGCGCAGCTATCAGATGCATAGGCATGACACAGGAGACTCGACCAGATTTTGGGATGCTGAAGCATGGCAATGAAATGCTCAGGCTTGGAACAACAAGAGTAGAGCTTGGCATCCAGTCTGTATATGATTCTGCATTAAAAAGAATCAGCAGAGGTCATAGTGTAAAGGATAATATCAAATCGATTGCAATATTAAAGGATCTTGGATTCAAGCTTAATTTTCACATGATGCCAGGGCTTCCTGGAATTACATATGAGATGGATGTTGAAGGTCTGATAAGATTGTTTGAAGACGAGAATTATATGCCAGATATGCTTAAAATATATCCATGCATGGTGCTAAAAGGAACAAAACTCTATCAAACATGGAAGCGAGGCAAATATAAGCCGCTTACAACAAAGAAAGCTGCCAGGATAATTGCTGAATTTAAGCAGTATGTGCCTTCATGGTGCAGAATTATGAGGGTGCAGAGAGACATTCCTGCACAGATGATAGAAGCTGGAGTAGATAAGACAAATCTCAGGCAGTATGTCCAGAAGCTGATGGATGAATATGGCTTAAAATGCGAGTGCATAAGATGCAGAGAGATTGGAAGAGCAGTAAATAAAATTGGAAAAGTGCATTATATCGTAAGGCATTACAGTGCATCGGGAGGAAATGAATTTTTTATAAGTGCAGAGACTAAGAATAATATTTTAGGATTTTGCAGACTGAGATTCCCTAAGCAGTTTTTAAGAAAAGAGATAACTCCAAATTCTGCATTGATAAGAGAACTGCATGTCTATGGTTCTACTGTGGCTATTGGAAAAAAAGGCAGGAAAAAAGGACAGCATGTTGGGATTGGCAAAAAGCTTATGTCAATGGCAGAAGAAATATGTCAAACCTATTATAAGAATAAGATTGTTGTTATTTCAGGGATTGGTGTCAGGGAGTATTATAAGAAGTTAGGGTATAGGAAAGAAGGATGTTATATGG
>JAGLGH010000280.1 GCA_023144115.1 Nanobdellota archaeon
AGTTTTGACTGATGATGCTGGTGCTCCTTGAATAGCAGACTTTTTACTTACAGGAGATTGTCAAAACAATGAATCTGGAAATATTGCAGGAGATAGGCTTGACCAAGACTGAGACTAAGATATATTTAGCATTATTAAAACTTGGCCAGTCCACAACAACAAATATAGTGAAGGAAGCAAATATCCATGCTTCAAAAGTCTATGAATTTCTTGACAAACTCATTCAAAAAGGTCTTGTGTCTTATGTTATAAAAGCAAATAAGAAATATTTTACTGCTGCAGATCCAGAATGCTTAAAAGAATTCTTGCGACAAAAAAAGCAAAAAATAAAGGAACAAGAGCAAAAAGTTGAAGAGATTATTCCTAATCTTAATGAGCTGAAAACAGAGAATAAAAATGCAATAAAATCAGAGATCTATGAAGGATTAAAGGGCGCAAAATCAGTTTATGAAAAAATTTTATCCACTTTAAATAAAGGAGATATTCAATATATAATTGGAGCGCCAAAAATAGGGAATGATGTTATTGAGGGTTTTTTATTAGACTGGCATAAGAGAAGGATAAAAAAAGGAATTAAATGCAAATATATTTATGACAGCAATGCTATGACTTATGGAAAAATCAGAGAGAAGATGCCATTGACTGAAGTAAGATATTTGCCAGATAATATTGTTTCTCCTGTCTGGATTGAGATCTTTGGAGAATTTGTCATCATAGGGCATATAAAGAAGTTTAATGCAATTCTTTTTTTGATCCAGGATAAAGAAATATCTAAAGGATATCTTGATTATTTCAAATTGCTCTGGAAAACATCAAAAAGTAAGTAAAGAGTTTTATCAAATAGCTGATTATGTCTGTTTTTTTGAAATATTCCATAATAGATTAAAATGTGATTTGTAGGTATCAGAGACTTCTTTTGATTTGATTAGAATAGCAATTAAGTCAGGCTCCCATATCGTGATTAAGACTTTATTAGAATAGATGTGTGTAGCCACAGGAATAGAAACATTTTTTGGAAGAAATCTTATTTCTGTGAATACAGGAGAAATGTGCTCTTTCTTATCGTATAAACCATAATATTTCTTTTTTTGTAATTTCATATCTCTTAAAAATTGTTCAGCATAAAATGGCAGCTTATCTCTTAATTGACCTTTTATTCCTAATCCATAAATATCACCCTTTTCTCTTAGTATATCATTAAAAACAGATTTCATCCCTTCTTCTCCTTTAAAAACAGAAACACTTATTTTTTCTTTTTTTAATTTACTTAATGCTTCTAAACCCGGCATAAGTGTTTTTAAAATTTCTTTTTTTTCTTCCAGCATATTATAAAGGTTTTTAGGGTCAGTAGTTTCATAATAGAAAGTTTTTCCTTTTTTAATAAAAGCGACTAAACCTTTATTTTTCAGCAGTTCAAGAACATCATAAATATTTGTTCTATGGAAACCAGTATCTTTTGAAATATCTTTTACATTACTATCTCCCAATTTAAGCAGAGAAAGATAAATAATTGATTCTGCTTTGGATAAACCTATTTTAGTCAGTGTTTCCTGATTCATATAATTGAGATTCTCTTATTCTTTATAAAAGTGTCTATTTTTATACACATATTGTTTAAATATGCTTGAACATTAGTAATCACTAAATAGTGATTAAGATGCACCAGGCAGAATTTATAAATTTGTATGAAAAAGCAAATAAAAAATCCTATAGAGAACTCTATTCAGAAGGAGATCCAACTAAATGGGGGAATGTTAAATATAAAGGAATAATCACTAATCAATATGCTGGGCAGGATTTAATTCATGATTTTTTTGTTAAGCCAATTATGAAAAGATTTGCAAAAAAAACTGATTTAGTAATCTCTGATTTTGGCGGTGGAGATGGGACTCTTCTTTTTATGCTGCAGAATCAAATTTCTAAGAACTTTAATTTATATCTTGAAAGCATTGATCTTAATAAAAAGTTTGTTTCACCTTTTGGTCCGACACAGGAGTTGCAGGGCTTGATTAAATTTATTTATAAAGATATCCTTTGGACCCACAAGCCTTCATATGCAGATGTAATATGCAATCGTTATGTTTTGCAATATTTTAATAAAGAAAATCAGAAAAAGGTTATTGATAATATTCATCATTCTCTGAAAGAAGAAGGTCTTGCCTTGCTGGTTTGGCCATGTTCAATTAAGAGTCCAAAAATTTATAACAAAATATTTGCAGAGATTGTCTCTTTAATTGTTGAGCAGGATTCAAATGAGGTGATGCAGCACAAATATTTCGCATCATTAAATGAAATTAAATCATATATGAATAATACTGGTTTTACAAAAATAAAAAAGATTGGTAATGAAGCACAAGCTCTTCTTAGTGTTAAATCATGGGGTGATCGATTTGATTTTTCTGCTGAATCTTATCAAGGCATAGAAGAACTTTATGAAATTTATTCAAAAAAACATCCTGAATTATTTACTGAACTAGGCGGCGAACTATGTCTAAAAACTGATATTGTTGGATTGTCTGGAGAGAGGAAATAAAATGGATGAAAAAGAATGCAGTTCTTTGATTAATAAATTATATCATAGTGGGATTGCAAGACCAGCGATAGAAAGAGAAGTTGCTAATACATTTCCAATGCATTGTTTTGATAACTGGAGACCATTTAGTATTGATGATTATAATCGTGCTTTAAGCCAGGTTTCAATGAAAAAATCCAGATTATATTTTCATACCCCTTTTTGTGAAAGCAGATGCAGGTTCTGTATTTATGATGTAACAGTGAGAGCTAATATCAAGACCCAGGAGGATTATATCAAATCTGTTAAAAATCAATTTAATCATTCACAAAATAATATTCAATCTATCAATAGTATTTATTTTGGTGGAGGAACTCCATCTTATCTGGAAGATAATCTGTTTGAAGAATATTTAAGTTTGCCATTGAGCATTCCTCGTGAAGAGGGATATTCTTTTAATGTAGAAGCTAAACCTGGTACTCTCACAGATAGCAAGATTGAAATTATGAAAAGATTAGGAGTTAATAGGATTAGTCTGGGGATTCAAACATTAGATGATAAATTATTAAAAAAACTCAATAGGGGTCATAATTCAAAAGATTCAATTGAAACAATTAATAGAATTTTACAAGATGACTTATACTTCAACACAGATTTGATATATGGGTTTCCTAATCAGTCAGTAGAAGATAGTTTGAAAGATTTAAGAAAGCTAATTGATTTTGGAGTCCCTGAATTTACTCTTTATTACCTAAGGATTAATCTGAAAACCGGATTAAGACATTTTAATATTCATGTGGGTAATCAGATTTTTTGCTTTTCACAACTTAAAAAGATTCTTGTTAATAGTGGCTATGTCCAAACCAGACCTATTCATTTTGTAAAGAAAGATTTTGTTGAAAATTCAAATAGATATGGTTCTGCACCTACATCTGATCAAGGACAATATAGTCAAGAAAAAGAAAAAAATATTCTTGGTGGCAGGGTTTTTGCATTTGGAGCGCCAGGTGCAGTCTCTCATATTAGGGATTATTTGTGGGAAAGCACTCCTGTGAAGGAATATAAGAATTTAGTGAATCTGAAAAAGGTTCCGGGTTATAGGCAATATAAGATATCTGAGGATGATAAAGATACAAGATTCTTTATAGATTTTATTCAATCTATGAAATCTCAAAATATAGAAAAAACATATAGGTCTAAAAGAGGCAGGAATCTTCCTGAGAAATTTAAAAGAAAAATCAATAGATTATTAGATTTAAGTTTATTCAAAAAAAGGGATGAAGAAATATCTCTCACTGAGAAGGGTTTTCTTGTGCATGATATGATTGAAAGATTTTTTTTATAGTATATAACAGATTAAAATCACATGCCTTTCACATAAAACTCAATGATTATAAAGAATACATAGAAAAATATCAGGGCAATGCCTTCTTTGATATACAGCCTGTTTCCGCTTTCCACAAATGTCGCGAACAAGAATGTGACAAGAAGCATAAAAATTCCTGATGTGAAAAATAATAAAAATTCAGATGTGATAGGAAATATCAATGCAGTGACTCCAAGAACAAGAGTTGAGTTTACTATTACGCTGCCTATAATGTTTCCAAGGGCCATCTCTGTATGTCCCATCATGACTGCTCTTGCGCCAGCTACAAGTTCAGGCAATGATGTTCCAAGGGCAATAAGGAACAGGCCCATGATGATTGGAGGCAATGCAAGATCAAGGGAAAGTAATTCAGCATAGTGAATGACATATTTTGAAGCAAGGAACAATAACGTAAGACTAGCAACAAATAAGAGTGTATTTAAGATGGGAGCTAATCTTTTCTGGTGGTTTTTCAATTCCTTTGTAAATACTGTTCTCTCTTTGTATAATTTTCTGGCATAAACAAGAAATGCGCAGATAAGGATGATGCCATCAATCCTTGATATTGAGTTGCCAATCCACATAAGAGCGAACGGAAGAATAGCAATAGCAAACATGTAAAGCGAGTCTGTCTTGGTTTTCTTGCTTTCAATTGAGATACCTCTTTTCAGCAGGATTGCAATGCCCATTATAATTGTCAAATTAGCTATATTGGATCCTATTACCATGCCTAAAGCCAGTGATGTATTTTTGGCGATTGCAGCATTGATTCCAACAAATAGTTCAGGAATAGAAGTGGCAAAAGCCAAAATCATGAAGCCTATTATAAACTCACTTACACGCAGGTAGGTGGCAAGCTTGGTCAGCGATTTTACAAGAAGAGTTCCTGAGGTTACAAGAACCAGGCATGCTATTAAAAATAGTATTAGATTTGGGATTAGCATATGTTATCCTATATGAAATAGATTGTATTTAAAGTTTGCTTTTTAATCAATGAAAACAAATGATTTAAATAGTTGTTACTGTTCTTAAGTAATAGTTAGGAGATGATCAATGTTGAAATATAAAACAGCTAAAGTTGGAGAATTAATGGTTAGT
>JAGLGH010000281.1 GCA_023144115.1 Nanobdellota archaeon
CATGCACGCGTAGCATCTTCGTAACCGCTTGTGTAATGGTACTCAGTTTTGCCCAGCGCACGAAAAGAAGAGATAATGGTGTCGAAGTGCCTACGTCCTTTTCCACTACAACATGTCGGATTCATTATCAAATAATATCGGGGCATTCTTCTTTAATCTCTTTAAATACCGAAATCGCCTGATTAACATCACTTTCAGCCAAATAAGCATTGAATGTCAAACGGATGCGCGGTGAATTCTTTGGAACGCTAGGAGGTATAAACGGAACAACGTAAACGCCCCTCTCAAACAGCTGCTTGGTCAGCTTAAATGTCTCTTGCGAGGTCTTGGAAATAACCGAGAACAATGGATGCTCGCTTTCCGAGAGCGTATAGCCCATTTCTTTAAGCGCCTCATACATCTTGTTTGCGTATTTTTTGATCCTACCTCGTTCTTCCTGAGCCTGATCAATATATTTGAGAGCTTTTATCGTCACCCCAGCAATTCCCGGCGGCAAAGCTGTTGAATAAAAATACATCGAAGATGAATAGCGGAAGAAGTCTACGATCTGTCCCCTGCCAGCCAAAGCGCCACCAAAAGTTCCAATCGCCTTACCTAATGAAAACGTAATCAGGTCTATCTCTTTAAAAGCATCATACAGCTCTACAACGCCGCGCCCGGTGTCCCCCAAAATCCCAACGCCGTGCGAGTCATCAATAATTGTGAAAGCATTATACTTCTTTGCTAACTTTATAATTTTACTAAGATCAGGATAGTCCCCGCCAGTACTATACAGCCCCTCAAAGACAATAAAACGCATGCGGCGATCTTGAGTGATTTTAAGAAGATCTTCCAAGCGCTGCCAGTTATTATGAGGGAATGTGCGCCACTTGGCTTTGGTCAGGGAGATACCATTCATCATCGAAGAATGAACGTTCTTATCGAAAAGAATAACGTCATCTTCAGTGGCTAGAACACTGAAGATACTCATATTACATTGATAACAAGACGGATAAACAAGTGCGTCATCTTGCTTTAAGAAACGTGCAAGTTCTGTTTCTAATTCACGGTTTAATGCGCTCTGGCCGATTACTATCGGCGTCCCACACATGCTAACGCCAAACTCCTCCATAGCCGCGCGAGCCGCCGCCTTTATCTCTGGCTTGTTAGAGAGGCCAAGGTAATCATTTGTCCCAAGATTAATAAGACTTTTCCCTTGCAGTTGAACGTGTGCGCCCATGCCACTATCAATACTCTGAAAATAAGGGTTAAAACCAACCTCTTCGGCTAGTGATTTATCAAAGTTAAACTGGTTCAAATAATCTGCTCTGTTCACACCGTCTTCTTACTCAAAAAAAATCAGGTTTCATTGTAATCATAGATAGCATACAAAGCAAAAACGCACACTATCTTCGGCATAAATATATTTAGAGCGGAAAATACTTGGTAGGAAATAAATGTCGAAACACATGATTGATATTATTGAAAGTCAAAGCTTCGAAAAACACGCTGTGTCTAACAACTTTGGACAATTCCTTTCGCACATTACTGCAAAATTGATCCAAAACGACGCGGCGACGATCTGCAGAAATCAGAAACGCCGTTGTAACATATTGAAATATAAAGAGAAAATTGGTTGCGGGGGTTGGATTTGAACCAACGACCTTCAGGTTATGAGCCTGTTATATCCATATACTAACTAATTGATATTATTAAATAATTAGAGATTAAAAATGTGTATGTGTAACAGAGTGTGTAAGTATTTATAGCTGATTTAGAGCATATTTAGCCTGTTTTCACTCCTAAAAAATACAAAAATTATTTCTGTATATTTCAGAGTTCGATTTA
>JAGLGH010000282.1 GCA_023144115.1 Nanobdellota archaeon
TTCTTAATCAGCTTATACATAAAACCCTTATACAAAGCTTCAAGGCTTGATTCAATTATAGAATCACTAATGCCTATAGTTTCCCATGTGTCTTTGCCATCTGTAAGCTTAATAGGCACTCTCATATATGATTCTGAACCCATTTCCTCTGAAATTTTAGGGATATAATCAATAAGTTTTATGTCTCTTACGCAATTGTAATACCTCTCCAAAACCTTAATTAATACTTGTTTTTGTGAATCAATTGGTCCATGGGTAGATGTTGCTATGTCCAGAAATTCAATCTGATTCCCATCATGATACACATGACCTCTGATTACTGTCTCTGCCCTTTTTATTGACCCCTGTCCCTTATACTCTCCCATTTCCCTTGTGCTAAAATCCAGTATATTCATAAACTTTCCCGGATTTTCAGACAGGTACTCATGCAGGAGAATCGCTCTTTCAGCTTTATTCTCACTTAAATCATATCCTTGTTCGCTCAGTTCTTTTACCCTTTCAAGCATTGCAGAGATTCTTACATCTTTTTTATCAATCCCTTCAATGCCAAATTCTTCAAGCCATAGCATTATATTTGCCTTCCCAGATTGGTTGCCAGAGATAATCCTTGCAACATTCCCCCACTTTTCAGGGTCTGTATGGAGGTATGTTGCTCCTTTTTTCTCTCCGTCAATATGAGCCCCACCCTTGTTTGCAAATGCTAATCTTCCTACATAAGGCTTATTATCAGGGATTGCAATCCCTGTAATATCTACTGTTCTTTTGCTGATCATGCTTATATTGCTCAAATCAATTCCTGTCTTATAGCCATATTTTTCTTCAATATCAGGAAGAATCTCGCAAAGGTCTCCATTTCCGCATCTTTCACCAAGCCCATTAATTGTTCCCTGCACCTGTACTTTATCAAAATATTTTAGCATCTTATCTACAAATTCAATAGAATTTGCTGTAGCAAGACCTGAATCATTATGGCAGTGAATCCCCCATGTAATCTCTTTATTCTCTGCAAATTCCTCATAGATCTTATTTACAACATCTCTTATATCCTTAGGCCTGCAAGCTCCCTTTGTATCGCATAATGCAACAGTAGTCGCCCCCCCTCTTATTGCTGCCTTTATGCAGTCAAAAGCATAATCCTCATGCTCTTTAAAGCCTGAAAAAAAATGCTCACAATCATATATCACTTCAAGATCATTTTCTTTTAGATATCTTACACTATTCTCAATCAGCTCAAGATTTTCATCCAAAGAAATTTTAAGCTGCTTATTTATATGGACATCCCATGTCTTTCCAAATATTGTTGCGACCTTTGCTCCAGTTGAGATTATATCATTAAGATTCCTGTCAGATCCTGCATCATTCCTTGGATTCGCAGTAGAGCCAAATGCAGCAATCTTTGAATCTTTATTTCCTTCAGCAACAATATGTTTTATAAAATTCATATCTGCAGTACTTGAAGAAGGCCAGCATGCTTCTATATAATCAGGCTTAAGATCACTTAGGACATTATACATCCTCTGTTTAAGCGCAATAGGCAGATTCTTTCTGGGATCCTGCCATCCATCTCTCAAAGTAACATCATAGACAATGATTTTCTTTTCATTTTGCTTTTTTTCCCTTTCCATTTTTGCTTGACACCTCATATATATTATATAATTTATTAGAATGCTGTTGTCCTGGAACATAAAAACCAGGACTTATAGGATGATAATAATTGATATAATACTGCCTATAATAGAAATAATTTTGCTCTCTTTTATAGCATTCATTTTAGGCATAAAACTATAAAAGATAAATCATATTTAAATGTGTCTAATTCAGGAGAAAGTTATAGAAAGTTATAAATACTTAAAATTATCAAATCACAATAAAGGTAACAAAATGTGTTTTGCTCCATATATTTCATTGTCAACATTCCTACTTGAGTTTTTGTTAGCCCTATTTTTCATATTAAAGAATCCAAAAGATAATCTTAATAGGATTATTGCATTATTGTGCTTATTATTAGGTGTTTATCAACTCAATGAATTTCTTATCTGTATTACTGATGTTCATTTATTTACAATACTGGCTTTAAGCGTCTCTACAGTTTTGCCACCAATAGCAATTTCATATGCTTTGATTATGTGGAGAAAGAGATTAAAATATTACTGGACTCTGCTCATATATTCTCCATCTGTATTTTTTATCTTAATGTTTTCCCTTTCAAATTATCTGGAAGAGTCTGCAGCCTGCATGACTATATTCATAGAATATCCTGCTTTGGGCATATTAGGGAGCTTTTATGGTTTGTATTATTTTGTATATGTTCTTGCTGCCACTGTATTATTTTATCTAGCCTCTTCCACAATGAAGTCAGTATATGAGAAAAGATTACTTTATTTAGGCATGTTAGGAATGTTTATCTTTACAGTGCCTACAGCTATATTTTTAATATTTTTGCCAATGATGTATGTTCAGTTTGCTAGTATTCTTTGCGAGTTTGCAATTTTATTGGCAATAGAATTTATTGTTGTGTTATGGTATAAAAATAAGCATAAGATAAATTATATTGTTAAAACGAAACATATTTAAAATATGTGAATCTATATGTGAAAAGAGGTAATAAGATATACAGAAATATGAAAATACTTATGTTCGGATGGGAATTTCCGCCATTCAAAAGTGGGGGGCTTGGTACTGCATGTTATGACCTGACCAAAGGTCTTTCAAGGCAAGGTGTTGAGGTTATATTTGTGATGCCTCATGCGCCTGATGAGGCTGATTCTGATTATGTTAAAATAGTTGGGTGCAATGAGTTTAGTGATAAGATAAAGATAAAGAGGATAAAAAGCAAGCTCAAGCCTTATCTGACTTCAGAGCAATATAATTTATCAGTAGAACCTGGCTCAAGATTCACAAACAATAGCGGCCATGTCTATGGGAACAACCTTTATGAAGAAGTGGAGAGATATAGTATAGCTGCGAAATTCATTGCAGATAAGGAGGATTTTGATGTAATCCATGCTCATGACTGGATGACATATCAGGCAGGAATAAATGTAAAAAAGAAGTCTGGCAAGCCTCTTGTTGTCCATATGCATGCGACTGAATTTGACAGGACTGGTGGCAACCCTAATATGATTATCTCTCATCTTGAATACACTGGACTAAAAAATGCTGATATAATAATTGCCAACAGTGAATATACTAAACAGAATGTTATAAAGCACTATAATATCGACCCCGAAAAGATTGTTGTTATTCACTGGGGTATTGATAATGACAATCCTTTTTTTAATATAGGCTATACGCCAAAACTCAAGCAGGGAAATGAAAAGATAATTCTATCTCTGGGAAGGATAACAGTCCAAAAAGGCATAGACTGCCTTGTCAAGGCTGCGAAAAAAGTGCTGGAATACGAGAAGAATGTCAAATTTGTTATTGTTGGAGAGGGAGATATGCTTGATACTATCATTGGGATGACTGTTGACTATGGCATTTCTGATAAATTCATTTTCACAGGCTGGTTAAAAGGAAAAGATGTATACAAGGCTTTCAAGATGGCAGATATATTTATCATGCCTTCTGTATCAGAGCCCTTTGGGCTTGTCGCGCTTGAAGCTATGAGGTGCGGAACTCCTGTAATGATTTCGAAAAGCTCAGGTGCTTCTGAAGTCATGAATCATGTGTTCAAAGTTGATTTTTGGGATACTGA
>JAGLGH010000283.1 GCA_023144115.1 Nanobdellota archaeon
ATTTGACTTGCGATAATCTTTTTGATGTCATCAGATTCATTTTTTAATCCTTTTTTATAATGTTTCATAGTTTTATCTGGATAAACATTTGAAAAAAATCCTAAAGATTCTGCGACACACCTTTTAGCATATAAATTGATGTTTGTCATTGTGTCTTCAAAATATTTAAATGCCAGATTAGGATTTACATTAATTAATAAATCCAAATGCATAAGAAACGATTCTTTAATATTTCTTAGAGTCAGATAGTTTTCAGGATCAGTAGCATATTTAAATAGTTTTTCTAAATAGAGTGGTTGAAATGTAGATAATGTATAAAGGACGTTGCCTAGTTCCCCATCCCTCTGAATGAGTTCAATTATTCTAGAGAGGCTTTTTTTAGCTAAGTCAAAATCATTTGAGTTGAAATCAGGCATAAATCTAGAGAAATTATTAGAAGGAACATATTCTTTACTGGTAATCATCTTACATATCAATGCTTTGGTATGTTTGGAATTTAAATTGTAGGTTTTTTTAAAATCATTTGTGATATTATTTCTAATCTCTAAATCTGAAAGAGGTGGATGAGTATTTGGAAGAAGTGTAGAATCAGTAAATGTTAAATCAAATCCTTTTTTTGCGGATTCTGGTTTATTTATTATGAAATATTGAAATGCACCCTTACAAAAGGAAAGATAATTTTTTTTTAACTTATTATCTTTGTCTTTAGAATCATTGTTATAATTAATTAATTTGCTGAATAAATCCGAAAGAAATTTATGATTGCAACCCTTTAGTGAATTACCTGCATCATCGCTTAGGTTTGATTTTTCTGAAAGAGCATTAATATATAATTCAGAAGCTAGTTCAGGATTAAATAAAGATAATGAATCTAATGAGGAAGCAGTTCCTTTCTTTATCTTGTCGTTATCATTCTTAAATCCTTTAATATATAATTTATTAACTAAAACCCTCCTTCTCTCCCTTTCAATTCTATCTAATATTCTAGATTTTTGCTTAGAGTTCAAGCTAGAATAAGATTTTTTAACACTAGATTCTAAAGAAGTTTGATTTTGACTCATATTCTCTAAGAAATGACTAATAGTATTTAAATGTTTGGGTTCTTTGTTACTGGATAGTAACAATTTACCTAGTTTGTGTTAAAATTATAGCGTTAACACTAAAAAATGATTATTGTAGACATAAAATAAAAATTAGAAAAAAATCACTCACTCCTAGCTTCTGAGCCTAACATCCCTGCAAGTTGGGCAAGTCCATCTTTGAGTTCTTTTGCTACTTGCGCAGTCTTATGCTCAACTGCTTCAATTCCTTCAAGCTTATAAGCTTCTAACTGTTTTTCAGTGGCCTTCAAATCATCAATATGTTTATTTAGATTATGAGCATCAAATAACAATATCCCAATACATTGCATTATTGTTTTTTCACAATCAACCATCCTATCAAGTTCTTTTTTAAGGTCCTCAGTTACTTCAGCTGCATTGCCCTTCTCTGTGGCTTTTTTGATATCTTTTTTCAAACTATCTATTTTCTTCAGGTCTGCTTCAATCTCCCTGACCCCTCTAAACAACTGACCTCTTTTAATCATGCCACCTTTCATTGCATTTGCTAAGTTACTGAATGTTCTATCTATTACATCAACCATTTTTTCATCATCCTCCGATAAAAGGTATTTTCCAATTGCCTGACATTATCATATATGTCAGAAATCCACCTAATATTAATCCTATAATAATTCCTATAACAAATCCGAATCCTATTGGGCTTGTTATCACTCCTTTTTTTGAACTTAATATCATTTTTAACAGCTAATATAAGGAACTTTTAATATTCCTTTCATTATAATATACATCAATATCATGCCAAGTATAAATGCAAACATGATCCATGTAAATGGATGAAGGATAATCCCTTTTTTTTGTTTGAATAACTTCATGAATATCACCTCTTATTTTTATCTTTTAAGTAAGAAGTATTTAAACCTTATTATTTTGCGAAATATTTATATATGTGCGATTTTATTTTGTATGTTGTATGATATCAGCAACCAATTCAAAACCTAGGGATATGATTGCTAAATTAGAGTTTGCAGTTAATTCCATGCAAAAGAAAGTGAAGAATCGCCAGGCAGGCGACACAAATGCAGATAAGGAGATTCTTGAGCTGATATTCAGCGCAGATGACAATATAAAAAAACTGGCATATAGTTTTCTTCTCATGCTTGAACAAGATGGCAGGCTGAATGCAGCAAATATTCCTGCACTTGAAGCAATAGAAAAGATGGATGATGAAATGAGGAAGCATGCGAAACAGGGCATAAAAGAGGAAGATTATATTAGGAGAGTGGCAGCCCATTTTGAAGCTTTGACAGAATTGAAACTCAAAAAAGCAGCAAAACTTGCAAAACATATGGAACTGGCAAAAAGATATGAAGAGATGGCAAAAGAGCATGAGAGGATAGCTCAGGCAGAATCAAAGTAGTAATATTTATAAAGTCTTAATATAAATGATAATATAAATCATATCATGGTGACCTTATGAGAAAGAAGCAGTTGTTGATATTCCCAATTATATTCAGTATATTATCTTCTATTGTATTTGCTGCGCAAAAAAACTGGCTAAAAGTTTTGCTAGAACCATTTTTTGGGTGGGATATTGCGGGAACATACCAGCAGGCTGCTTCATTTATTGATTTTGTATTATACATATTCATTTTTCTATACATTACAAGATACGCGATATCAAAGAGATTTGAAGGAGCAACGGCAAATAGCTTAAGTATAGTCATAGCAATTGTTTTTTCTATAGGAATGACTGTTTTTGAAAGGATGTTTGATTTTAACCTAGGGAAGCTTGCCCCTCTTGCTGGTCTTATATTCTTTGTAGTCTTTGCAATCATAGTGTTTAATGTCATCAAGGGATTTGGAGCAGGAACTGCAAGTGCAGGAGCATGGGCTTATCTTCTGCTTTATGGAGTTCTGAGCGCAACTGCATCAAAATATCTTACCTGGCTGTATGATAAAATTCCATTTTTTGAAGGCATTCTTTATATTGGTGTGATTTTTGCGATATTTGGCATACTTAAAGGCCTTAGGTCTATTTTACCTATCACTGGAGGTCAGACAACTGGAGCTGGCAAAAAATT
>JAGLGH010000284.1 GCA_023144115.1 Nanobdellota archaeon
GGAAAGCAAAAAAGCAAGCGAAGATTGCAGCTAAGGAAGAGGAGATAAGAAAAACCAAAGCAGCAATAAGCAGAATAGAAAATGCAATAAATAATCTAGCAGATATTAGTGATAAGTTATGGGAAAAAAATGAATATCTTCAGAAAGAGAAACAGGAAAGATTAAGATTATTAGCTAACGAATACCACCGTATAAGAGCAATTAATCAAGAGATTGAAAGAATAAATAACTCTATCCAAAGCTTCCGTGAAAGAGACAGATTCGGACATGACCAAAGAGTAATAGAAGCAGAGCAGAAACTTACTGATTATAATCAAAAAGTTCAACAGTATTCGACAGAATTATCATATATAGTTGCAGCATTAAATCATTTTATTGAAGATGAACAAAATAGTCTCAGAAATCAAATCAGGGAGTCAAATGAAATAAATGCAAGATTAAATGAAAAGATAAATCAATCTGAAAGACTCATTGGAGAACTTAAAAACGAATTGAAAGATATTTTAACATTGCTTAAAACTGAAAAAGATAAAACTGAAAAATCTAAATTACAAAAGAAATCAGAAAATATCAAGAAGGAA
The DNA here is from genome assembly GCA_023144115.1 of Nanobdellota archaeon. Lineage (GTDB taxonomy): Archaea > Nanobdellota > Nanobdellia > Woesearchaeales > JAGLGH01 > JAGLGH01. The sequence goes on from JAGLGH010000284.1 coordinate 582, forward strand.
ATTGAAGAAGAGAAAAAAGAAGAGAAAAATAGCATTAAAAACTTAAAGATAGAAACAGAAAAAAAGAAAAATATGGAAAAAGCAATGGGAAAAGCAGTTGAAGAGACAAACAAACTTCAGGAACTTACAGAGTTAGCAAAAGAAATTGATAGTATAATTAAACAGAAAAAGAATAAGAAAAGACTCCAGGGACTTCCCCAAACAACCTCACTTCAAAGAGAACAGCTTAAAGCAGAGATTCAGGAATTACATGAAACATATAAGGCAAAACAAGATCTTTTTTTCAAAGGGATTCAGGAATTATATAAATTAGAAAAAAAATATAATGGTTTCCATAATAAAATCAGAGACTTAAATAAAGATTTAAAGGTATTAGAGAAAGCAGGATCAAAGGATGACAAAGAAAAGATAAAAATATTCCAAAAGTCATTTCCCGAAAAATAATTGGCTAAAACTATGACACTTGCATCTAACATATTGGATAGATTATTTGAGCCTTTCTTCGGCTGGAATATAGCAGGAACATATCAAAGTGCTTCACAATTCATAGATTTTGTCCTTTATCTGATTTTCTTTATATCAGTTACGCGTTTTGCATTAGCAAAAAGATTTGATGCAAAGACACAAAAGCCAATCACTATTATAGTGGGTATTGTCCTAGCAATAGGGATGTCAGTTTTTGGAAGGAGATGGGGCTTCAGCATTGGCGATTTAGCGCCTTTGGCAGGATTATTATTTCTGGTTGTGCTTGGCATGATGTTCTTTAAACTCATTAAAGACATGGGCGATAGTGTTCCTGGAGCAGGAGCATTTGCATTCCTTCTTATCTTCTTTTCAATGACTGCAATAGTGCCAAGCTTCTATAGCTGGATAATTAACAAAGTCCCATTCCTCGAAGCTCTGCTTTCTATAGGTGTACTTTTGGCAGTGTTTGTAGCTATAAAAGAAATGATTGGGCTTATAACTGGTGGTGGAGCAAAAGGGGGAGCAAAAGCAGATGAAGATATGGGCATTCGAGATAGCAGGGAATATCTTGAAAAGAAGGCAAGGGATAAGGAAAAGAGAAGAAAGGATCTTGCAAAAGCGCAAGCTGAAAAGCTAAGACGAGAAGCAGATGAGGCAAGAGCAAAGGCTGCTGCTGCAAAGACTCCTGAAGAGAAAGCTGTATATGAGAAGTTGGCAGAGGATAAGAAGGCAGAAGTTGATAAGAAATTAAAAGAAGGAGATTCCCCAGCCACAATACGAGGTCATCCTGCAGCATCAATAGAAAGCTCAATTAAAGAAATAAGAGAAAGAGAGAGAAAATATCTTGAAGATCAGAAAAAAATTGAAAAAAAACAGTTGAAACTGATAAGCAAGATAACAAAAGATCTTAACACCCATGAGCAAGAACTAAACAAAATAATTCTAAATGAAAATGAAAAATGGGATTATAACAAGCTTTCTGATGAAGAAAAACAAAACTATGAGGCACTGGAAAAATATTGCAATAAGGAACTTCAGAATTTAGTTGATGCCCTGATTCTCCTTGAAAACAGAGAAATTAAAGACCAGAACTTTCTTAAGTCTCTAAAAACAGTTGTTAAAACTGAAGAATTGAAAGATTTTTATAATACTATTATAGGAGATGATAATATAATCAAGGAAAAATATGATTTAATTAATCTTACAGTCAGCTTATCTAAAGCGCTTCTAATTGGTTTTTCAAAGAAATCACATGTTTATCATATTAGAGGATTAATAATAAGAATAATAAAAATTATTGAAAAATTAAAAGACCTCAATGTAGTTCAATTAAAGAAATAAATTAATTTAAATTAATATTTGTATATTGCACATTCTTGCCATCTACAGTCAATATCCCTGCTTTATTCTCATCAGCGCATCCAGCATTATAAAATAATGTATCTGTAAAAGTGTTCTCAGCTATAGGATTTCCATCCCAATCATGAGCATTATGGCTTGATTCAGGGATGTCGTTGCTTATGACTTTAGTGATATTAAGCTTATTATATGTGTCTTGCAGTGTTTTATCTCCTAATGATGTATGAGTTTCAATATAAAACCTTGGAATCTTTTTTTCCATAAGAGGGTCCATAATTTTTTTTAATTTTTCTTCATCCCCTTCATATTCTGATTCTTCAATAATTCTATGACCTTGGGCTTTAATAGCATCTTTTCTAGATCCTGGAATCTGATAGGGTATTAGTGCATAGCCTTTATTACCCTCATTATCTGATGTTAAATTATATCCCTCAAGTATATGTGCATAATCAACACATCCTTCTTTGTCAAATTTGGAGGGAGTATGGTTAAAAACAATAGTTTTACTGCTGCTATCTTTACCTTCTAATTTATCTTCTAATGAGGTAGGATTTGTTACATAGACTAAACGCTGTTCAATATTTTTAAATCCTTTAATCTCTTCTATATCAGAATATGATACTTTTAGATACTCACCACCTCCATTTTGAAAATTAGGATAAAAAATATAAAATCCAGTTTCTGCAGTATCTGTCTGAATAACAGATGGGCTAATATCAGGATTTGCTCCAGGAATAAATGCTAAATTATGATCTTCTTCATTCACGAATCTATTAGTCTCATCTAAAACATCAATTAGATTTGAATATTTTTCCTGGTTTTCATGGAGGACATTAAGATAATCAATAATTGGTTCACTATGGCCTGGGACTACATAAGCAGGTTTTTTAGTTTTGCCTATAGTTTCAAGAACATGATTTATTGTTTTTTTATCATTGCCTAAACCCCCTTCAAGGACAAATTTATCTATACCTTTTTGTAAAAGCCCTTCAACTAATGCATCAAAGGCTGCAACATTTTCATGCATATCTCCTATGACTCCGTATCTTATGACCATTTTAAATAGGAATGGTATAACT
>JAGLGH010000285.1 GCA_023144115.1 Nanobdellota archaeon
AATAATAAAAAGTTTTTCATAATACCACCTTCCCCCCATGTATTGTTTATAAAAGTCTCTGAAAGATTACTCTATCTTTTTCCGCCTCAATATTTATTTCAAATTCATCTTCATAGTCAACTTCAGTCATATTCGAATAAACACGTCCAACTTGGATTTTATGACTACCTGGTTTCAAGCTTATTGGAAACACACATATATGCCCAGGCAATAAAGCCCAATGTCGAATATCTGCTTTTGGATTCGACATACTGCTTGAAATTGCTGACCCGACAGCAAGCAATGCAAAAATTCCTGATGCTGCCGCATAACCGGTAGTATCTGCGTAAGGATTGGAATACCTAATTTGATTCGCCTGATTCGTCATTTCATTGGATGCCTGTAGAAATGAGTTCGCTGCAACAGCCGTATCAGTCTTGAACTGCGCCTGTCCAGCTAGTATGCTATCCATTTCTCTCCCACCGCGAGTTTTTGCTTGATAAGTAACATTAACTTGAACGCTATCATTTCTATCTTTTTTTATACCATCAACCAATAGTTGAGCATCAGTAATGCCTCCATAATTATCCATATCAAGAACAACGGCCTTTTCTCCATAAGTGCCTTTCCTTATCTTATTAGGCCCCTTTCCAACTTCAACAACAACAAGAACATTATACTCCATATCTACGAACTTATTGAAATGAGAATGGTCAATTGTTGAACTATTAAGATCGAGCTCTGTTTCCAAGCCCTTTATCACCGCATCTTTAGCCTCTAAGGAACTTTTGTAACTATTAATTTTAGTCATTGTTCTCTTTTTTACTTTACTATAATCGATTGAAAACGGCTCATCAATTACACCAGCTTCCTTTTGCCCATGTTTCCAATTCCCAACTTTGTTACGAGGTTTTTGCCTTTTAATAATTTTTTCTTCTATTTTATTTAATTCCTTCGCCACATCATTCCTTGTACCCTTTTTCAGAGTAATTTTTCTAACAAGTTCGGAATTGATTGGATGCTTATAATAAAACGCATTGACAGCGGCATCATAATATTCTTGACTTGATGTCTTATTACCCCGTTTCTTTTCCAATCTTGCCGCCAATAGATAAAGAATCGTAAAATCGCTTTTATATAGATCCCCTTTAGAGTCTGAATCAGCTAAGATGCCATTCTTTATTGAAGCCAGTGCATTTTCCAGATCTCCTTTTTCATACAGCAATAAACCAATGTATAGAGAATTCATGGCCTTTTCATAAGGATCTCCTTTATATGCTTTCCTTTCCTCCGATCCCGTCAATGAGACAGCCGATGCTTCTAATTCCTTGAAAGCCTCAATATCATTCATTAAATAATGAGCTTTTAAGAATTTATCAAGCGCCTTTTCATTTTCTCCGTTTGTTAAATAAATTGACCCTAAATTATTGTTCCAAAGTGCATAATTTTTATCAATTTCTTTGGTTGCCTCTTCATAGCTACTTATAGCTGAAGAAGTGCTTCCCACATAAAACCTACTATCTAAAGATCTCGTGCTGTCAAACGTGTATTTGCTTGCAGCTAAAGTAGAACAGGATTGAAGAGGAAGACAGCAAACGAAAAAAACAATCACCTGGAACAAGCTTATAGATCTTTTATATTTGGATTTCATTCTAAACATATGTATTAATTTTTATTTTTACTTCTAATCTCTTAAAATATAATTTCTCTTCCAATAGTTCGATCTTGAAAAACTACAAAATCCCCCCTAAATCGGCTTAAATCTTCTTCCTTTTTATCTTTGAAAGATAGGGGCACAGCCCCCCTATTATATGTTCTGCGAGTAAATTGATTATCCTCTTTGTCTAATAGATCTTCTGCCCA
>JAGLGH010000286.1 GCA_023144115.1 Nanobdellota archaeon
ACTCAAGAACAAGTAACTGAAGAAGCAGAAGAGCAAGTTGAAGAAGAGGCTAAGCAAGAAGTAACTGAAGAAGAAACAGAAATTACTGTTGAAAAACCTGAAGAACAAATACAACAAGAAGCACCAAAGCCTAACAAAGATAATAATATAGTGACTAATGCTGAAGAGTTGCTGAATGACCTCCAGGAAGATTATAATATAACAAATGATACAAGGACAGTAGAGCAGATTTTCTCAGAGATGGAGCAGGCAATCCAGAAAAGGAAAGAGCAAGAGAAATCCCAAAAAGTTAATGCCTATGACCAGACTGTCAGGTTGGATGAAGATAAAGAAGAAAAGAAGGAGAATATCTCTTTCAATGACCTTCTGGAAGATTAATTAATTTTTTCTTATAAATTCCATTATTTTTTCTTTTTCTCCAAGATTTTTTACAACAAGATCTGCCTGCGCAAGCTCTTTGCCTGAGAATGTAGTTTCTATTGCAATGCATTTCATTCCTGCTCTCTTTGCAGCTTCAACTCCTACGATAGAATCTTCAAATACAACGCAATCCATAGGATTAACCCCCAGCTTTTTTGCAGTTCTGAGATAAACATCAGGATCAGGCTTATGATTCTTTATGTCTTCCCGCCCCAGAACTATTGAAAAATATCTCTCAATGCAGTTTAAGCTTAAGAATTTAATAATATGATTATGCCATTCGCTTGACGCTATGGCAAGCTTGCAGCCACCATCCTGCAAAGTCTGCAATAGCTCTTTTACACCGGGAAAGATATCAATCTTCTGGACATATATCTTTTTTATGACTGCCCTTTTTTCATCAATTAATTTCTTAGAATTAAGGCTAATGCCCCTTTCATCTTCTAAATGTTTGATAAATATATCCCCTAACTTTCCGATAAATGGCTTCCACTCATCATATTCTATTTGCACGCCATATCCTGCAAGAATTTTCTTCCATATAGCAAAATGCATTGGTACGCTGTCTGCAAGAGTACCATCCATGTCAAATATTGCTGCAATAATCATCTTTTTTTGATCTTAACTTCAATAACTCTCTTCTTAGTCGCTTTTTCTACAATTATCTCATGGCCCCTAATAGTGATGCTGTCACCAACTTTAGGAATCCTCTCAAGCTTGTCCATTATCATGCCTGAGATAGTATCATAGGATTTATTCTCCTTTAATCGGATATTAAGCTGTTTGTTTATCTCATCAATCCTTGCCTTACCGCGCACAATGGCTGTGCTCTTGTTTATTTTTCTTACTATCGGCATCTTTATGTCCTTCTCGTCATATATCTCTCCGACAATCTCCTCAATAAGATCTTCGACAGTGATAATCCCAGCAACTCCACCATATTCATCGATGACAACTGCAAGCTGTATCTTCTTATTCTGGAACTCTTCAAGCACATCATCTATCTTTTTTGATTCAGGAACCATATGGATAGGAAGCATAATATCCTTGAGCTTTTTATCTAGATTTTTATCAAGCACTGATTGAAGGATAGTCCTAATATGAACCAATCCAATAAGATTTTCCATTTTGTTCTCATAAACAGGAATCCTTGAAAATTTCTTTTCAAGAATGATTTCAAGCACATCAGATATTTTCTTATCAGCATTAAGGCAGAATACATCAGGTCTTGGGGTCATCACTTCTACAGCTGCGATATCATTGAACTTGAATATATTCTGAATCATCTCTTTTTCTTCTTTCTCTATAGAGCCAACCTCTTCTCCCATCCTGATTATTGATTTTACCTCTTCTTCTGTGATTCCATTGTTGTTTTCAAGCTCTTCACGTTTTGTAATCTTCTTTGATATCAAGTCAAGCATGAAAATAAAAGGCATCAGTAAAATCATCAAAAATTTCATGAATGGCGCAATTTTAAAGCATATTTTTTCTGAATGCATGATTGCAAGAGATTTGGGAGTCACTTCCCCAAAAATCAATATTAACAATGTCATGGCACCTGTTGCTATCGATACTCCCCATGATTGCGAAAACTCAAGCGCAATAGTTGTAGCGATTGCTGAAGCTGCTATATTTACAACATTATTGCCTATCAATATTGCAATGATAAGCTTATGCATATTATCTTTGAGATTGCTTACAAGATTTGCGCGTTTGACTTTCTTTTCTATAAGATGCCTGATTCTTAGATGTGAAAGCGAAACAAAAGCAGTCTCACTCATAGAAAAGAATCCTGACAATACAATCATAACAGCCAGCAAGATAAGCTTATATTCCATCATTTATAATCAACTATTTGCTTTAAATAATATTCCAGTATATATAGTTTATCTTTATCACATCTCATCTGGAGCCTCGATTCCAAGAAGATTAAGACCAATCTCCAAAACTTGTTTTGTTCCTGCTGCAAGCGCAAGTCTTGATTTCATCAATTCAGGCTTTGCTGCAAGTATAGGGCAGTTGTGATAAAATTCATTGAACTGCTGCGCAAGCCTGATAAGATAATGGCATAATAAATAGACTCTATAATTCTCAGCTGCGGCCTCAAGTATGTTTCCAAACCTGCCAAGCTGGGAAATCAACTGCATTTCTGCATCATGGTTTAGAAGAGAATAATCTATATCCTTCTTATCAAAATCAGCGATATCTTTGCCGGATTTCCTGAATATACTGCATATCCTTGCATGCGCATACTGGACATAAGGACCAGTTTCGCCTTCAAAATCCATCGCTTTTCCTGGATTGAATACTATTGCTTTATTATTGTCTTGGTTTAACATGCCGAATTTTACTGAGCTTAGCGCAATCTTTTTTGCAGACTGCCCAGTCCTTTCTTTATCCCAATCATCATGCCTTTTTTTGACTTCCTTTTCTGCAAAGCTTATCACATCTTCTACAAGCTCATCTGCATAAATCAATACGCCCTCTCTGGAGGATATCTTGCCGCCTTCAAGTGTGACAAGATCATAAGGGACATGTACGCAGTTTTTTGCGTTCTTGAAGCCCATGAGCTCAAGTGTCCTGAATAACTGCCTGAAATAGAGCTTCTGTTCGCTTCCTACAACATGGATTGATTTGCTGATATCATATTGATCAAACTTGAGTTTTGCCAGTGCAATGTCCTTTGTGGAATATAATGATGTACCATCGCTCTTGAGGAGGAGATAATTGCCAAGCCTGTATTTTTCAAGGTTGATAATTACAGCCCCCTCGCTTTTTTGGGCAATTTTTCTGTCAAGAAGGTCATTGACAAGTTCCTTACCTGGCTTTTCCATCTGGCTTTCAAAAAAGTATTCATCAAATTCAACTCCAATGAGATTATAGAATGCTTCAAAATCATCTAATGACCACTGTCTGGTTTTCTGCCATAGTTCTGTAAGGTGCGGCTCTCCATTCTCAAGTGCCTGAAGCACATTAGAGACTTCTTCATCATATTTCTGCTTGTTCCGCCCAGATGCATTTGAAAGCATGGCATTGGCTTTTTGATAGATCTTGCCTAGCCACCTGCCTTTATTTTCTTCAGGATAATCGCCATGATTATGATTCTTGAGATACCATATACACTTGGCAACATGAGCACCGATATCACCCTGATAATTCGCTGCTATTACATCATATCCATGATATCGAAGAAGCCTTATCAATGCAGAGCCTATCATTGTACCTCTAAGATGACCTACATGAAAAGCCTTATGCGTATTAACCTGGCAGTATTCAACCATGGCTTTTTCAGTTTTTTTATCGCCTTTGCAGTAGTTCTGCTTTTCTTTCAATATCTTTTTTATCACTATCTCTGCAAGCTTTTTTTTGCTGACAAAGAAATTAATATAAGGGCCAATCACTGTTGATTCAGATACATATTCAGTTGGCTTGAACCTGGATGCAAGGTCTTTTGCAATCTTATTGGGGCTCTTTTTCAGTTCTTTTGATAAAGAGAAGCATGGAAAAGCATAATCCCCCATCTTGGGATCTGGCGGTTCTTCTAATGCTATTTCTTTTACACCTGTTTCTTTTTTAAGGAATATTATTATCTCTTTTTTGAATTTATCCATGCTTATTGGAAGTTGAATAATAGTTTATTAAGTTTTTGGATTATTTTCCGGATTTATTGCTAAATGCTATCTATTGCTAAATGATATCATATGAGTTTATTTGCGGCTTGACATCAACTCCTTTATCTTAAGCCCAATTTTTTCTGCAGTATCTTTATTATAGTAACCTTTCATCAGTCCTTCAAATATTTGGTCACCTCTTTTACTAAGCCCTCATTATCAAAAGGCTTTGCAATAAAGCCAGCCACATTATTAATTTCTTTAAATGCAATACCTAGATCAATTGATGCTGTAAATACTACTATTTTCAGATCTTTAAATCTTTTGTCAGATTCTACCTTTTCGCAAAAATCATTGCCGCTCATCTCAGGCATCCTTATGTCCAATAAGACAAGGTCAGGAATATTCCCTTTTTTCAATTCAGCCCATGCATCTCTGGCATTGCCAAATGTAACCACATCAAAACCTTTTGCCTTAAGAATTACCTTTACAAGTTCGACAATATCTTGCTCATCATCCACTACCATTATTTGTTTTGCCATTATCTTTCCTCCTTTTTGAATTTATGTGCAACAGGCAGGGTAAAATAGAATGTTGTTCCCTTGCCAGACTGGGATTCAAACCAGATTTTTCCGTTCATCAATTCAATCATGCCTTTGCAGATTGATAATCCAAGACCTGAGCCAGTGAATTTTTTTCTCTGGGAATCATCTGCCTGATAAAACCTGCTAAATAAATATTTCTGATCCTCCTTTGAGATGCCAATCCCAGTATCTTTGACTTCAAACTGCATAAGATTGCCTTTCCTGCGCGCTGTTAATGATATTGTGCCGCCTTTGGCAGTAGCATGCACTGCATTTATAATCAGATTTCTCAGAACTTGCGTCACCCTCTGTGAATCAGCCATTATCTTTGGCATGCCTTTTTCAAGATTAAAGTTTGGCTTTATTCCATTTTCTTTTAGGATTATTTCCATGCTATCCTTTGTTTCCCTGAAAATATTTCCAACATCAACTTTGCACAGCTCTATCTTTATCTTGC
>JAGLGH010000287.1 GCA_023144115.1 Nanobdellota archaeon
GGGTTTTTAGTTCATGCGCAGCAATCGAAATAAACATGTCCTTTTGCTTATCAAGATTCTTTAGCTCATTGTATGCTTGTTCAAGTTCTGCTGTCCTTTCCTGGACACGTATTTCCAGATTATCATAAGCCTCCTTAAGCTTTTCTGCTGCTATCTTGCGCTCAGTGATGACTCAAGTTGTTCCCTGAAGACCGATTATTTTACCCTTATCATTACGAACCACCCTGCTGGAAATTTCCAAATCCACTTCCTTGTTCTTTCTGTTAATCATCTTAGTTTCAAAGCTAAAATCAATAAACGCCTTATTTTCTTTCAAAGCTTTAGCAACCATAGCACCAATCTTTAGAAAATCTTTTGCCTTGAAATACGAACTTAGTCTTGTACCAACCATCTGTTCAGGTTTATAGCCAAGTGTATTTATTGAAGAAGGGCTCATATAAGTAAATCTCACCATTCTATCCAAAAGCCAGATAGAATCAATAGAATTCTCTGCCAGTAAACGAAATTTTTTTTCGCTATCGAGCAACACTTCCTCAATTCGCTTGCGTTTAGTGATGTCTTCTGCTGCACAAGTCACATATTCGACATCACCATTATAATTTAATTTCGGTGTCCTTGTAATAGATAGTAAACGTGGTTTCCCTTTCCCATTCTTAACCCATTCTTCTGTATGTGACTTCTTTTTCTTTTTAAAGACTTCTTTATTATTAGCAATGAAAACACCAGATTCTTTCATACTAAAGATATTACGCAAATTCTTTCCTTCTAGTTCTGCCTTTTTCAATCCTAAGAATTTTGCATGGGCTTTATTTACAATCCCATAGGTCTTTTTATCAATCAAATTCCATACCTGGTTTTCGAGAGTATCAATTAGCAATGTCTGCCCTTCTGATTTCCATCGCCCTATCTGGACCGTGTTTTTGGCAATTTTCCCAGTATCTTTAGGATTACTTAATCCTGCAGCAAATTTTGTTTTCATTAACTCCCTCTTGATTTCTTGTCCTTGGAAATTCCTAAATATTTATTTACCTTTGAGATAAGTTTTTTATTGTCAAAAGGCTTGGATATGATCCCTAGGACATTATGATTGAGTTCAAGAAATGACTCCCCCAGATTAGATGATGCTGTAAAGACTACTATCTTAAGGCAATTTAATTTTTTATTTTCCCTTATTCTTTTGCAGAAATCATAGCCGCTTATCTGGGGCATTCGTATGTCCAATATAAGCAGATCAGGACATTCTCCTCTTTCTAATTTGGCCAATGCTTCCTTTGCATCAGTAAATGCTTGCACTTCAAAACCACTTGATTCAAGAATTACTTTGACAAGTTCAACAATATCCTGCTCATCATCCACAACCATTATTTTTTTTGCCATTATCTTTCCTCTTTCTTGATTTTATGTGCAACAGGCAGGGTAAAATAGAATGTTGTTCCCTTGCCAGACTTGGATTCAAACCATATTTTTCCGTTCATCAATTCAATCATGCCTTTGCAGATTGATAATCCCAGACCTGAGCCAGTGAATCTTTTTCTATGCGAATCATTTATCTGATAAAACCTGCTAAATAAATATTTCTGATCCTCCTTTAGTATGCCGGTTCCAGTATCTTTGACTTCAAACTGCACAAGATTGTCTTTCCTGAGCGCTGTTAATGATATTGTGCCGCCTTTGGCAGTAGCATGCACTGCATTTATAATAAGATTTCTCAGGACTTGCATCACCCGCTGCGGATCAGCCATTATCTTAGGCATGCCTTTTTCAAGATTAAATTTTGGCATGATTCCCTTTTCTTTTATGATTACTTCCATGCTGTCATTTACTTCACTGAAGACCTTTCTTACATCAACATTGCACAGGTCTATCTTTATCTTGCCAAGACTGAGCCTTGTTGAATCCAACAGATCCAGAATCAGATTATAGAGCCTTTGTGTGTTTTTATTGATAAGATGAAGGTAATTTTCCTTTTGTTTGATATCCAGGGGAATGCTTTTGTCCTGCAATATCTGAGTGAAACCCTGAATTGTTGTAAGAGGGGTTTTTAGTT
>JAGLGH010000288.1 GCA_023144115.1 Nanobdellota archaeon
AACGAACTGGACAAGGAACTCACAAAAAGGGGCTTAAAGTTTTGTCGTTATGCTGATGACTGTAACATGTATGTCAGAAGCAGAAAAGCGGCAGACAGGGTAATGGCAAGTATTACGAAATTTATTGAAGAGAAGCTAAAACTTAAAGTCAATAAAGATAAGAGTTCTGTGGATAGACCGTGGAGGCTGAAATTTTTAGGGTTCTCATTCTATTTTAAAAAGAATGGAGTGGGAATACGAGTGAACCCAAAGTCTGTTAAGAAACTGAGGCGGAAGCTGAAAGAAATAACAGGTAGAAGCAATGCAATGAGTATGTGGCAAAGAATGTTAAAGCTAAAACAAGCAATAATAGGATGGGTCAATTACTTCAGTATTGCGGATATGGGTAGAATTGTAAAATTGTTGGATGAATGGCTCAGAAGAAGAATAAGAATGTGTTTCTGGAAACAGTGGAAGAAAATTAAAACCAAACATGACAATCTTGTCAGGCTTGGCATTAGAGGCACAAAAGCCTGGGAGTTTGCAAACACAAGAAAAGGTTACTGGAGGATATCCCATAGCCCAATTCTTTCGAGAACGGTTACCAATGAATACCTGAAGAAATTAGGGCTTCAATCAATAGTGGAAAGATATTCATTAGTGCATTAATTTTATCGAACCGCCGTATACCGAACGGTACGTACGGTGGTGTGAGAGGACGGCAAATGAAATAATCATTTGCCTCCTACTCGATTGCGCCCGGCAGGGCGCAAAGACTCGGAGGTGAAAGTCCTCTATGAGCCCGGTATGGGGAATCATTAGCTGAACGGCAAGGGTGTCTATCGTGAGGTAGAATCTGAAGGAAGCTGAAAGCAAAGCACTGGCTTGACGAACAGGAATCACATACGAGGCGGATATGCTGGGTGAGGGTGCAAATATCTCCAAAGCTCAATTTATACACGGAAAGCATAGACGTATATGTGGCGGGCATAAGTGTGAAGGTCTTTGTGCATTACCCGGGGCCTGATGTGTTGAGCGACAATTATAATTACCGTCGGTTGACGACAATTAAAACTTCCGATTTATAATGGAATAAAATATACTATTTACGTCATAAAAAGGAGGCGTAAATGGTAAAAGATCAACAGGTAAGGAGATTGTTTATGTATAAGAAGAAAGAAAAGTATCAATATCAGGCCGCGGATAAAGCTGGGATGACAGAACACACAGCATATAAATATATAAAGGCCGAAAAACTACCTAGCCAGCTTAAACGAGAGCATGACTGGCAAACACGAGAGGATCCTTTTGCTGAGGATTGGGCAGAAATCGTTGAAATGCTGGGAGTTAACCCAGGACTTGAGGGGAAAACGATATTTGAGCATTTTCAGCGAAACTTTCCTGGAAGGTATCAAGATGGTCAAGTGCGTACACTACAGCGGCGTATTAAGCACTGGAAAACGCTAGAAGGTCCAGCCAAAGAGATATATTTTCCTCAAGTCCACCACCCAGGAGATCTTAGTGCCTCTGATTTTACCCACATGAATAGCGTTTGCGTAACTATTA
>JAGLGH010000289.1 GCA_023144115.1 Nanobdellota archaeon
GCTTTCTTCTCTATCTGTCTTATTCTTTCCTTGGTCAGCCCGAACATCTTACCCAATTCTTTAAGCGACATCGGCCTAACCCCTTCAAGACCAAAGCGGTATTTAATTACCTCTCGTTCATTTTCAGTCAGAGTATCAAGAGTCTTGCGTATTGTTTCCTTCAAATCCTTGGTTAGAAGATCCTCTTCAGGTTCCTGACCATTAGCATCCTCAATAAGATCAGACAATTTACCATCTCTGTCGCTTGACCCAAGAGGTGACTCGATAGAAACATACTGCCTTGACGCATTAAGAATATCCTTTACGTCATTCTTCTTCATATCAAGGACTTTTGCTATCTCTATTGGAGTTGGAGTATCACCATTTTTCTGTGAAAGTTCCCTCTTTGCCTTCTCGATCTGAAGAAGCTCATTTGCCCTGTTCAGGGGAAGCCTGATCAACCTGGCCTTCTCGGAAAGAGCCTTAAGTATAGACTGCCTTATCCACCATACAGCATATGAAATGAAGTGATATCCTTTAGTATAATCAAATCTTTCTGCCGCTATGATTAAACCTAAATTACCCTCATTTATAAGATCAATCAGCGGTAAACCGTTGTTTCTATACTTCTTTGCAATATTAACAACAAACCTCAAGTTTGATTTAATGAGTTTTTCTTTTGCCAGAAGATCACCGCCTGCCATACGCTTGGCCAGACTTACTTCCTCTTCCCTGGTTAAAAGAGGAATCTTATCTATTTCGTTTAGATAAATAGACAGAGGTCCTGAAGAGAATTCATCCCTTGAATCTTCTTTTATAAAATCTTTTACTTTTTTGTTCTCCGGTTCTTCAACCATATTAATCTCCTTACCCTGCATTTCCATTTTAATTTCCTATTTAATGTCCCGCTTATTAAGTGTTAATTTATAATGCAAGTTGTGTGCCATCGATACAATAAATTAAATTATATAACTTGTGTTATAGCAATAAGTTGACATAGTGTATTTATTATCAAATTCTGAAGGAAATGTGGATTTGAGTCATTATGACACAATCACTAAACATAAGTTAAATTTAGTGTTATTTTGACACAGTTCACAAAAAACTTTCCTGCAAAAAGTCTATTTACTGAGTCATTATGACACAGATTTGTTATACAGATCAAGCTTTCTATGGAGAGTCTTTCTTCCGATTCCGAGAATTTCAGCAGTTTTACTCTTATTTCCATTTACAGAAGCCAATGTAGACAAAATAATATCTTTTTCATATTCTTCAAGGCTCCTGCCGGGTATAAGTCTCATAACATTGGAAGACCTGTCTTTTTGGAAATTCTCAGGAAGATCTTTAAGGTTAATAACATCCCTTTTAACCATTACAACAAGGTTTTCAATAAAATTTTTAAATTCCCGGACGTTACCCGGCCAATTATACTGTTCAAGAGCCGCCATTGCTCTTCTATCAAGGACCTTCAGCTTTTTTTTATTCTCCTTACAGAATTCCCTTATGAATGCATCCGCAAGCAGAGGTATATCACTCTTTCTTTCACGCAGACTTGGAACATTTACATGTA
>JAGLGH010000029.1 GCA_023144115.1 Nanobdellota archaeon
GGGAGTAAATCATGTAAACTGCTCTTTCTTGGATTATCATAACTGCCTTTGCTAAAATATTTCCATGTTATTCCAATACTCTCACGAAGAATATGTCCTATTAGATTCTCGCTAACTGAGTATTCTATCTCACCTGTAATTTCATTTATTTGAGGATGGAAAGATATTGCTCCTTCCTTCCTTAATTGAAATCCTTCGTCTTTAAGTTGCTGTTCTAATGTTTTAAACATTTTATTCTCTGGTTATTTTATTCAGATTCTGATTTTTCCATGTAAAATTGAATAGGAACATAAGAAATTAAGTCCTCTATATGCCCCATTCTATTTATCCATTTACCTTGTCTATTTATCCATTCACCTTGAATAAACCCATCTGCCCCTTCAGGTCGTACTTGTTCAACTTTCTCTAAATATTTTTCATATACACTTGGATTACATTTGCGCCAATCTCCTTCTGCTATTACAACTCTAGGCAAACCTACAGGTTTAAACTTTTTTAAATCATCTAATCTTTCATCTAATTCTTTTATCTTGTTTTTTTGAATTTTCATTTTATCTTTACCCCTCATATTTAATTATTTATTGCATAGTAGTTACTTCTCTTATTATTAACCTTATTTCTCCCATAAAGGAGAAACACTTAAATAGTTAAGAATCTCTCTTATGAGTATGGAAGAAAAACTGATAAACTTGGGATTAACAAAGAATGAAGCAACGATTTACTTGTTTCTTTTGAAAAATCCACATATAACAACAGGACTAATCATCAAGGAAACAGGTATATCAAATTCAAGGGTTTATGAGTCTTTAAATTCTTTGATTGCTAAGGGATTGGTTACTTATGTTATTCAAAAGTATGGGAAATCTTTTGATGCGTCTCCTCCTGAAAAGTTTCTTGAAAAGGAGGAAGAAAGGAAGAAGAAAATTGAAGAATTAGTTCCAGAACTCAAGAAACTAAAAATAGAAAAAGAATTTAGAACAAATACTGCTGTTTTTGAAGGATTTGAAGGATTTAAGACAGCATTCAAAAAGATAATTGATGATTGTCCAAAAGAAGAAACTATTTACATTCTGGGTTTCTCAAAACAGATATTTTCAACTAAATCTTTAAGATTATTTCTAAGCAATATGAATCTTAAAAGTGCTCAGAAGAAACAAAAGCTTAAAATTATCCTTGATAGCTCTATTAAGAAAACATTAGGGAGAGATAGGGAAAAAGAAAAATATACAGAAGTAAAATATATGCCAGAAGGATATATAAGCCCTGCAGCGATTGATGTTTTCCAGGATTATGTCTATATTTTTCTTTGGGAAGAAAAGCCATTTGTATTCATGATCAAAAACAAAAGAATTGCAGAGAGTTTTAAGCAATATTTCAATTTTCTGTGGAAAATTGCGAAAAAATAATTTCTGCGAAATCGATATCTGACAAATGCAAACTATATTGGTTCTTCTGCAAGAAAAAATGCCTCATCGATAGCGTAGGCACTGTTAATTATTCTGCCTGTTATTAAAATCTGCTTCCTTTTGAAAGGTAAAATCAATCTCAGGTTTTTCAAAAGGCAAATTATTTTTTTTACAATACTCTATAAAGATTTCAGCACAATTTTTTTGTATTGTAGTCTTTAAATCAAAATTAAATTCATTTAAAAAAGCATAAACTTCGTCTTCACTACCTTCAATTTCAATAAAAGTTCCAATGAAAGGATATTTATCAATAGTTATTACTAAGTTAGGATACTTTTTAATTGAAAAATAGGTTCTAATTTTTTCAACTTTTGCTATTTCATTTAAATTAAGATTCTTTATTATTGTTAAAGCGTCACTAAATGAGGAAATTTCTGGTTCAATTTCTTCTCTGACAATTAAGTTATTGTGTTTTTCTCTTGGACCTTTGAAAGCAATATAGCATTTGTCGTTTTCTTTTCTCAGTCTAAATACTTTATCTTTGGATTTAAATTTTAAAAACTCATTATCAAAATAAATGTCTAATACATTAACTTCTTTAATCTTGATTAAATTTGCTTTTTTAATTATTAATAAATCACTCAATTTTAATTTAGCTTCAATTTCTTTCATAATTTTTAAGAGAATTTTTTGTCTTTATATATTTTAGGGTAGAATCATTATTTGCATATAATCCTTTCTATGCGAAATACTTTATTATCTGCTTAAATTATAGAGATTTACAATGCCCCTAAACTCATCCATAAATTTCACTGCAAGTTAAGGGCACTTACAAAAATTTGATTGAAGTTTTCTTTAGCGAGACCGCCCAGAATATTTTCAAAATTCCTATTTGTGCATTATTATATCTATTTTTAATCCAGATAGATTACGCAGTTTCTCTGCTTTAAAATATTTTTGTAGATGCATCAAAAATATGTCACCAAATATAATAATTTCTTCACTACCTTTAAACCAATGTCCTGTAGAGTCCTGGATTTGGAACACTAACCCAGATGTGTTCCCATTAACATTGCCTGTAACATCTTTTATTATTTCTCCATGTGCTAATATCTTTTTTACCATAATATCACCTAAATAAATTTATAACATTAATAATATATAAATCTTCTTCTTTCTCCAGTATCTCCGATTGACATTTGATTTTTCAACAAGTTTTCACTATATATTACCATAAATAGCAATTAGTATATTTTTATTATAAGAAATACTTGCCAATGACACTGTAGAATCCAGTTATTTCTGTAATCAAACCAATTTATCTAAAGCTATCGCTAAATCAGGTTAATTACATTTCTGCCAAACCTAGAAAATCATTGAGCAATGTTGTTTCAATAATATCCAGATATCTTTTGAATTGAACATAAAAATTGAAATTCTTATGACAAATCCATAAAAGATGGAATAAATTTGATATCAGGAAGTAGAAATATCTTATCATATAATTACTACTTTTGCTCTTGATCTTTGCTTCATCTTCTACTCTATAATTAGTTTCAATCTGCCATCTTCGCTTGTATTGCAAAACATAATCCTTTGGATTATTAAATTGGATATTTGTTGCAAATATCCAATCAAATTCAAAAATATTTTTGCATATCACAATCTGGGTTTTTGGTTTCCAGATAGATTTCTTCTTAGCATATTTCATTTGATGTTGATACTTCGCAAATATATTTGTTTTATCTCTATACCTTTGAATTATGCCTTTCAGTGCAGGGATAAGCATAAGGTATTTTATTTTTCTGGAACTCAAAAAATCTATAAGTTCTGCACTATAAAAGCCCCTATCAAATAACGCAAACTTGATTTTAAACTTTAAACTTTGGCAATATTTAAGTAAATCAATTGTTAATTTTATCTGTTCGCCGTAGCGAACAGGTAATGCCATAAGGGGTATTTGTTTACCTTTATTAATCAAACAACATGTTATATACTGAAATTCACCATTATATTTCTTTGTGCTGTCAGTATTGAAGATGTACAGATTTCTAGTTTTCCCATAAAAAGGCTCATGAGTAATGTCAAAAGCAAGTTCTGCCGATTTAATATTGAGCTTTTTTATTGTTTTTCTAACTTGTAGTTCAAAAGTCTGTTTTATGTCCTCTTCATAGATATGTTTAATCC
>JAGLGH010000290.1 GCA_023144115.1 Nanobdellota archaeon
TGCTTTGGTTGATTCATTTGTAGCAAGAATGTATGGGAAAACGTTAGATTTTATGAGAAAAAAATCAGATACAAAACCTGAAGAAAAGGGTATAAAGAATTATTTAATTGATACAGGAACGATGATTGGAGTTTACACGCCAGTTTATGCAGGAATCTTATACTCTGCAGGGGCAGAACATTCTCAAGTTGCAGGAGCATTGACAATGGGAGCAGCAATAGCTGCAGTCACTGCAAGACCCTTTGCAAGATATATGTTAGGACCTTGGAGAAAAATATGTGGTTATAAAAGATAATTGCTGAAATCAAAGATTTTACAAAGAGAAAGCTTCCAGGATATAATATACTCTATCAATTTGTTTCATAAAAACCCTCCCCTTTCCAGAATTATTTCATTGTTTCGCAACATGGAAACATTTATATATGATTTACTTTAAAGATATCTTATGCCAGATGAAAAATTAGCAAGAGCATTGGGTTCTAGAACTCGTAGAGATATTATCCATATTCTATTGAAAAAAGAGATGCCTGTTCATAAGATTGCAGACAGTATGGGCTTATCCGAAGTTAATGCTTCTAAACATTTGAAAAAGTTATATGACCTTGGACTTCTTAATTCAAAAATTAAAGGAAGGGAAAGGTATTATTCAATCAAGATAACTGAAATTAAAGATCTTATTAGAGAATATGATGCAGTTGCTCAAAAGTTAGGAGGCAACAAGTGATTTTTAAACAAATAAATAATGAAAAAAAGATATTATTCATATTATTTATAATTTTTGTAATTACAGAACTCCTAGATCATTTTCTCGATCAGATTTTAGGAATTTCTATAATCCACTCAATACTCCAACTATTTTTATTTTTGATTTTGTTTTTGGTTGTTGCTAGAATTTATTTGGGATATTATAGGAAAGGGATTAAAAAATTGATCCCTGAAGAATTAAGAAGAATTCTTGAGATAATTAAGGAATCTGAAGTTAAAGGTGTTATAATCAATCTTAAAAGTATAAGAAAAGTACTAGAGATCACAAAACCAACCTTAAAAAAAAGGATAGACCAACTAGTTTATTTAAATTATATTTCTTTTGAAAAAAAAGGGAATAATAAATATATAAAAATTACAACACTTGGCAACTCTTTTCTAAAGTAGTTTTACCTTCTTTTTGCCTTGCTTTTACCTATTTTATATCCTTCCTTTAAATATAGATTCTTCCAATAAAAATTAGGTGTAAACAATAATGGCCTCAAAAAAACAAATTAATTTACTAAGAAAGCAACAATCTGAACTTTTATCACAAAAGGGGGAAATTCAAAAATTGTGTGCGAAAGATGCAATGATTAAGCCAGTACTTTTATATCCAGATAGCAGTACAGACCTAATTTTGAAAAAATTAAAAAAAGAGAATATTAATGTCTGCATTGTAGTATCAAAAGAAAAGAAATTTATAGGAGAAATAAGTGAGAATGATATTATTAGATTATTTTTACAGCAAGTAAAATATGAACCTCTTGTTGATATTCTTAATAGAGGTTATAGGAGAACATTTTTTTATAAAACAGCAAAAGAGATGGTAAATAAGCATAAATTTTTTGCCAGAACAGACACACCTATAAACAATATTATTAAACTGATTTGGAAAGAAAGTTTTAAATATATCCCCATCTTAGATAAAAATAACAAAGTAGTGGGAGTTATTACTCCAAGCAGTATTATTAATTTATTAAAAGATTATTAGGTGTATTATGAATCCGGAAATATTTGTTGAATTAAGTAAGATACTCATTGTAACTATTGTAATCACTGGTTTTATGCGCTTTCTTAAACAACCCGCAATTATTGGATATATTTTAAGTGGTATCATTGCAGGTCCTTTTGTTTTCAATATAATTAATTCTACAAATACTTTAACAGCCTTCTCACAGATAGGAATAGCATTATTATTATTTTTAGTAGGATTGAATTTGAATCCAAAAGTCATAAAAGATGTAGGAAAAATTGCCTTAATTACTGGTCTGGGTCAGGTTATTTTTACTGCCACAATTGGATTCATAATCTCAAAATTACTAGGAGTATCTACAATTAATTCATTATATATTGCAATTGCCCTTTCATTTAGCAGCACAATTATTATTATGAAGTTATTATCTGACAAAAGAGATTTAGAATCTCTTTATGGAAGGATATCTATTGGTTTTTTAATTGTTCAGGATTTTATTG
>JAGLGH010000291.1 GCA_023144115.1 Nanobdellota archaeon
AATGAAGAATGCCCTCAGCCGCAGACAAGAGAGCATCTTACAGCTCTGCAGATAATGGGTCTAAAGAATATCATTATTGTCCAAAACAAAATCGATCTTGTTGATGAAGCAAAGGCTTTGAAGAATTATAAGCAAATAAAGGAATTCCTCAAGGATACTGATTACAAGGATGCTCCAATAATCCCAATCTCAGCCCAGCACGGTGTCAATATAGACCTGCTGATTGAAGCAATCCAGGAGAATATACCTGTTCCAAAAAGAGATTCAAAAAAAGATCCTATTATGTTCATCGCAAGAAGCTTTGATATAAATAAGCCAGGAAGCAAATCATGTGATATTGTAGGAGGAGTCCTGGGAGGAAGCCTTCAGCAAGGTATCCTAAAAAAAGGAGATGAAATTGAGATAAGACCTGGCAGAAAACTCATGGAACATAACCAGGTGATATATAAGCCTATTCTTACAAAAATAACAGCCATAAAAACCGGGGGGATTGATGTAAATGAAGCAGATCCAGGAGGGTCAATAGGCGTAATGACATCACTTGATCCTGCGATTGTCAAGTCAGATAATCTTGCAGGAACTCTAGTCGGCTACCCTGGAACACTGCCAAAAGTCTGGCAGGAACTTAATCTTGATATGCACCTTCTTAAAAGGGTTGTTGGTTCAGAAAAAGACCTTACTGTAGAACCGATTAAGATGATGGAGCCGCTTATGCTTAATGTGAATTCATCTGCAACAATAGGTGTTGTGACTAAATTGGGGAAAGACGGGTTTGCCTGCAAGCTCAAGTTGCCTGTATGTGCAGAAACTGGGGCAAGAGTAACAATCTCACGACAGATAGGAACAAGGTTCAGATTAATTGGATATGGAATAATTAAGGGATAATCCTATGGTAAAACACCTATTATTTATGCCAGATGGAAATAGAAGATACAGTAAAAAAAAGGGAATTAGCCTTAAAGATGCATATCATCAAGGAGGAGAAAAATTAGAATTATTTATAGATTTCTTTCTCTTGGAAAACAAATGGGACCAACTGACAATGCATTTTATGTCAAAATACACACATGAAAGAACAGATGGCAGCCTTAAACCGATTTATGATACATTAATTGAAAAATTTATAGAATTACATGATAATAACTATTTTGCAAATAATAGGTTAAAATTTATTTATCTCGACCATTCTTATAAGCTGCCTGAACAATTGGAAGAAATTTGCAAAGATTTAGAAGATCAAACTAGGAATAATCCAAAGATTGTCAGGAATTTATTAGGCTATGGCCTTGAGACTGATGAAAAAGATGCATTTGACTTTGCAACAGATTATCAGGAGTTTTGTGAGCTAAGATTAATCCCTCAAATTGACCTGGTTGTGAGAACAACTGAAATGCGCCTATCTAAAGGACCTGTTTATGCAATGAGCCAGGCACAGATGATTCTGGCAAACAAATTGAATCCGGAATTAGAAAGAAACGATTTGATTGAAATATTAGATCAGTATAATTCTCTTAAAGATTATAGAATAACTACAAATCCTGTCCATACAGCTGTCTAATTTTATGTTTTATAAACAATAAAAAAAATCAAACGAAAAATTCACTTTTTTACAGCCAGACCTTTTACCATTTCTCCTCGTGGCGGAATGAATGCTATTATTTCTTTTCCAACTAAAGCATCTACACTATCTGTTCCAATCTCTGCCATAAATGGCTTGAATACTTCTTCCCCTATAAGACCATATCCAAAAGTGCTTCCTAGCTCTTTTCCATATTCTCGGAATCCCATCTGCAGAACATTTTTATTGCCATATGATTTTTTCATTATTTGCGCAGATTCAATTGTGTATTGAACTCCAGAAGTTCCGAATTGAAGATCAGCATCTGCT
Source organism: Nanobdellota archaeon (assembly GCA_023144115.1). Taxonomy (GTDB): domain Archaea; phylum Nanobdellota; class Nanobdellia; order Woesearchaeales; family JAGLGH01; genus JAGLGH01. The sequence continues at coordinate 1,889 of JAGLGH010000291.1, forward strand.
AGTTTGTTTATTCCTAAATTGTGGTATATTTTCATTTTGTACCTCCTGTTAAATATGCTAATAACCTTGCCTTTATAAACTTTTCCTAATGTTGCCTCTGGAGAGTGACTACCACGATTCCCCCATTAGGATAACCCTGACTTTTCAGATAAACCAAAAATTCTCCATCAGGTAAAGCACATTGCATTCTCATCCCACTTTGTTCAGTTTAGGGAATGTAATAGTGATTAAGAAAATAATCCCTTGCAGTAATTTTTCCAAATTGACATTTCAGTAAATTTTATAAAGAATTGTAATTCAATCAATACAATGGAAGATAAATTACATATTGTAGCAATCACAGCCTTAATCAAAAATTCTTCAAAAGATAAATTCTTAGTTCTGAAAAGGCACATGAATGAGATTGCATATCCTGGAAAATGGGCATTTCCAGGAGGCAAGGCAGAAAAAGGTGAGACTGTACTTGAGACTTTAAAAAGAGAAGTTTTAGAAGAAGCTGGTTTGGAGATTGAAGATTCTAAAAAATATCTCAAGGATTTTACTTTTATTAGGCCTGATAATAAAAATGTGATTGGTTTATGTTTTGAAGTGATAGCAAAATCAGAAAATGTAAGAATCTCTGAGGACTTTGAGACATATAAGTGGATTAAACCTGAAGAGCTTTCTGATTTAGATTATATTAAAGGGATGGAAAAAGAAGTGGAATTAGCTTTTCAGTCTGAAATTCCATTGTGATTCCTATATTAATCAGAATTTATGTTCGATATCAGGCAGCATTATGCAAAAACCTGGTTTGATAATCCTTGATGAATTTAATTGTTTCATTACCTCTTGCATATCAACATCTGCTATATTGCCGAATTCTCCTCTGGAATCATGATGGTCAGGGCAGATCTGGATATCTCCGTTGTTCTTGACTGTCAGTCCAAAAGAATAGATTGCGCAGTGGTTTTCCAATGTGCTGGATGGGGAAAATAATGTGTTATATTCGTGAGCTAGTTTGACTAGTTCCTTATCTGGAGTATATTCCCCAATTTTATTTCCTATTTCTTGCCATGTTCCAGGATTCTTTTTTGCCCAGGTAACTGGTTTAACAGGTCTAACAAATAAAGGCAAATCCTTTTTTTTGCAAAATCCTGATATTTCTGGCAGTTCTTCTTTATTTTCATGCGTTAAGACCATATTAGCTATTGCCTGATAAACTGTTCCCTGAG
>JAGLGH010000292.1 GCA_023144115.1 Nanobdellota archaeon
GCAAAATATTCTGGTTTTAAAGAATCTAATTTAATGCCTATTGAAACATTCTGCTCGTGCAATTGGCTAATCCTGTCTTTATCAAGATTGCCAGTAAGATTTGAGTATACAACAGAGATCATGTCCAAACCATATGCATGCTCAATAAGAGGATAAAAATCAGGATCCAAAGTTGGTTCACCAGTGCCTGGAATGACTAAAGTTTTAGCGCCCAATTCAATTGATTCTTCTAACAATAACTTCTTCCTGGTTAAATTAAGCAAATCAGAATTATCTTTATTTAGCAGTTCCTTATTAAAGCACCAATCACAGTGATAATTACAATTAGAAGATAAGTCTAAAGATAGCTGTGTAAAACCTCTGTTATGATGATTATCCCAATAAGATTCCATAGGATAATGATATCCTTTAAACAAAAGCTGTTCTTTTTTCATAATTCAATAAGAGTGTCATAGAATATATAATAAAATGTTGTGGATAAAAAACAACAGGTTTATATAACTCTGCATAATCCTATCTCTTATGAAAGTAGAAGTACTAAAATCACTTGGACTAAGCGATAAAGAAATCAAAATATATCTTGCAAATCTTCAATTAGGCAGTTCTCTTGTTCAGAAGATTGCGAATTTTGCAGCATTAAACAGGACTTCAACATATGATTTTTTAAGATCTCTTGAACAGAAGGGGTTTGTCAGTTATATGATTCAGTCAGGAAAAAAGTTTTATCAGGCAACTCAACCAAATAAACTAATTGATATGCTTAGAGAAAAAGAAATATTAGTCAGAAAAATTCTTCCTGAACTGAATTCTCTTTCAGAAAGTATCGGAAAACGACCAAATGTCGAAGTATATTCTGGGAAAGATGGGCTAAAATCGATTTTCGAAAATATTCTTGCTGAAGCTAAAAGCTTTTCCTGCATAGCTTCAACAAATCATCTATCTAAGTTTTTTAAATATTATCTTCCGCATTTTGTTGATAGAAGGAAGAAAAAAGGAATCAAAGTAAGAATAATTAGTGATATCCAACCTTTGGATAGAGATGCGCCATATAAACTAATCAAAAAGAAAATTAGAACTGCAACATGGTTGTATAATGGAAAAATAGCAATGATTTCTTTAGAAGAAAAAGAACCAATAGGGATATTGATCCATGAAAAAAATTTCTATGAAACCCACAGGATGATGTTTAACCTGTTATGGGAACATTTGGATTAATACCATTTAAGTCTTAATACGAGACTATATCTTTTACTTATTTTTAACTTTTTTCAGGTCCGCAATCAACTGTTCAAGGCATGCATGCATTTCTTCCTCACTTTTAGTGCCTGTGCAGACAATTTTTCCATTAGAGAATAAGAGAAAACTTGCGCGAAACGGTTCTTTAATTTTATACACCAGCCCAGGAAACTGTTCTGGCTCATATTCAACATTTCTAAGTTTCATTGTAAGTCCATTTAGGTTAATATCAAAACCTAATTCTCCAGCACCAACCAGATTTTGGACTTTAAGTATTGGTTCAATTATTATTTTAACATCCACCTTCTTGAGAGCATCGATTATATGATGGATTGACTTCCCTGCACTGGAAATGTTCTTTGCCCCTGTGCAGACAACCTTGCCTGATGAAAACAACAAAGCTGATGTTTTAGGTTCTTTTATTCTCATTATTAATCCAGGAAATTGCTCAGGATTGTACTCTACATTAGGCAATGTAGATGCAATTTTCTCCAAGTGCAATTTATGTTCCAGGTCTGTTGTCACAACAAGATTTACTACTCTTATACTAGCCATATTATCACCAATTATTACATTTACTGTAATATTTAAATAGAAAATGTCTTCCTAGCGATAAATGTTTCGGTTTTGGGGGTTGTAAATAAAGAATAACAATTATATTCTTCAGCATTTATCTATAAATATTTGGAAGCTCTTCTTTATCAAGTAATTTTGTATTTAATTTTAGTTCTAATGCTTCAGCCAAAACACCCAGGGGCTTAATCTGCCTGTCAAATAATCGAGGACCAGTACATCTTTCTAAACATTCTATTTCCCAGGAATACATACTTTTTGTATCAGTTCTTCTTATATCACCAGTAAACTTACCATGCAAAAAATAATGGCTATAACATCCGCCCCAACTAAAATGCGATGGCTTATATCTTAGGACAAGATCAAATTCAAGATAGCCCATCTTATAACTCCCCCCCATGATTGCATTGGCAATTATTATATCATGTTTAGCATCATCTGAAGATAATGTCGCAGAAGTTAATATAGGATTCCCTATTCTCTTTAAATCAGGGTCATCAAATTCAGAATCATAAGGATAACAACTTCTGCCATCAAAAAAAGTGATATTATTATCTTCACATAATATATCTAATTCGCTTTTATTTTCCTTTTGTAAATCTTCCTCAATTAAAAAATTCTCTTTACTTTTTCTTAGAAGATACTTATTTATTATTCTTTTAAAATCCATTTTGCTTTACCTCCTTACATATTACTTAACTAATAATTAAGAATTTGAGTAATAATTTAAAACATGGGGTCAATTTTCCCCTAAAAAACACAAGATTTAAATATTAATTGTAATTATTTTAAAAAATGAAGATGAAACTTGATTTAAAAGATAGAAGATTACTTTATGAATTAGATAATCATTCAAGGCAGCCTTGCTCAAAAATAGCTAAAAAAATTGGTCTATCAACAGAAGTAGTGAATTATAGAATAAAACGATTAGAAAAAGAAGATATAATCACCAAATATCAATTGATAGTAAATCTCTCAACCTTGAATATTCTGCAATTTAAAATCTGTCTTTCTTTTCAACATCTTAAATCTGATGAATTAAACAACATAATAGAAGAATTTAAAAAAATAGATTCAATTAAGTGGATAGTTTCCTGCAAAGGAAATTGGGATTTAATTGTTTCTTCAGAGACAGATTCCATAGAGAACATAGATAAATTAAAAAACAGCATATTAACAAAATTTGGAGATCATATCAATAAGAAAGCATTATCTATACTTGTTGAAGCGCAAACATATAACAGAGATTTCTTGATTGAAGATAAGTCTTCACTTAGAGAATCTAGAATAATCATGAAAAAAGATAAGCCTGTAAAAATTGATAATCTAGACTTGATGATACTAAAAAGTTTAGCAGAAAATG
>JAGLGH010000293.1 GCA_023144115.1 Nanobdellota archaeon
AAAGGAGAGGTAATGTTTGAGCTAAAAGATTATGCTTATGTCGTGCCAGTTGATTGGGACAAAATTCTTAATGCTGGAACTGATATTGTGCTATATGAGATTATAAACTCATATCTTGAGGATTTTACAGTTCAGATGATATCAGTTTATTCTGGTCCTGATGAACAAATGCTGCCTCCTATGGCAGCAACCATCCCAGGGATGACCTGCTCTGATTTAAGCTGGAATATTGATGATGCCCATGCAAAACTTATGGCTATTGTACATAAGAATATGCCTAATATCAGGATAAACTCAACAAATTATACTAAGGTAGAGAGTTATAATTCTGCAACGCAAAATTATTATGATTCCTTAGTCCATGACATACTTGAGAATGATATGTCTTTGCATATCAGCCATGAATACAGGATTTTATGGGGCATGAATTTTGATATAAAGCCAAAGCAAGGTGATACAATAAAAGGAGATGTTACACGCATAAAAGGAATGGGTTTAATTCCCCCCTTCTGTTCTACAAAATACAATTTTAAATATTCTGTTGAATATCCTGCGCTTGTTTCAATAAAGCATGATTATTCAGCAGACCTTGATCCATTTATAAATTTCTTTGCTGAGAATCAGGGCTATGAGTTTTCTCTGCCCCTGAAAGTTATTATATATGGCAATCAGAAAAGGGAATATGTTCCAAAAAGTCCCTTGCTTGGTCTTGCTGAAGATGAAGCAGAAAAGATTCTGGAAGAGATTAATTTTTCAAGCGCACAATTTTTATTTTGTGAGCCTGAGCAGAGACTAAGCCATAATATCACTGTTGTTGTTAAGGATATTTTTACAGATGAGAATATTGAAAAAGTTGATATATATTATAATTTCCCTTATAGTTCCAGCTTATGTCATATTGGCACAACAGATGCTGATGGAAAAAGCACTGCAGAGTATCCTTTGTGCAATAATTGCCAGATAACTCTAAGCAAAACAGATCATGATGATAAAAAATATATCATGAGTTCTAGTGATAAACTAAAGAGTTCATATAGTTTCTATATTGAGTCTCTTAAAGAGCTCAATCTTGAAGTTAAGCAGATTTATCTTCCGGATTTTATGAGATATTATTATGAAACAGACGGCTTTATAAACAAAAGGATATGCACTAATGAGAGTCCAATTCCATTATTTAATAGCACAATAAGAGATATTGAACCTGCTGAATCAGTAGTAATCACAAGCAATGATCTTCCCGGAAATATTATAACATACCCTTTAATGGATACAATAATGCTTTCAAGCGGAGATTACAGGCTAAGTGCAGTAGTCGTAGGAGATTCGACAATTGAACCATCAGTTTATGAGCTGGACGATGGAAGGCACCAGACAATAAGCCTGCACCCTTCAGGCAGCGGTACATATTATGGTTCCTATCCAATAAGCACTTCAGAATATAATCTCCATCTTGATTATGTAATTAACAATTCAAATATAACATTATTTGTTCTGGTAGATTATCTTCCATCTGAGATTATTGATGTGAAAAAGGCTACAACCTCAATTATAGGCATCAATAATACTCTTGAATACCAATATTTGCTTGATCATGATTGCAATGCAACAACACCTAACAAAAGTATTAATGTAAAGATATTACAGGAAGACTACGAATGGCTTCTGCAACCAGTAGTTACATAGAAAGCCATTAAAATTATGAAATAAACACAAAAAGATGAAAATGAACAAAGAAGCTTATCTAAGGGTAGTATCAGTGTTTATCATGGCATTGATAGTTTCTTTTCCTTTTTATCCTTCTTATGCTCTTGCTCTGCAGGATGATATTGCCTCCCAGTACATGGGAATGGAATCATCAATTCCTTATGATATTGATTATATCACGCATATAGATGTTCCTGAATCACCAGAAGCCTGTATAGCAAAGCACGAACAGACAAGCGACCTTGTTGAGATGTTTGATAATGATCTTATTGTAACACTTACAAATGTTATTGATCTTATAAAGGCAATATGTTCAATCAAATCTACAATAGAAACATTGTATAATGCAATCACAACTGTCCTTGGGCATCCAGCCGGAGCTTGTTGTCCAGGAAAACCTCTTCTCATACCAGTTTGTACTGCTATGATTAGTGCAAAAGTAAAGCTTGAGTTGTCATTTACATTTCTGGATACGACTTGTTGTATAGCTAGCTGTGAATGGTATTATGGAAAAGGAGATTGCGGACTGGGATTTGGTGGCACAGTAATTACAGGATTAGCAACAGCAACAGGTGTATTAGGAGGATTTGGTGTTGACCCAGAGACCAGCATATACGCTGCTGCGCTTTGCCCGCCTGCAATACTTACCCATATAAAAAGACTTAAACTGATTTACCAGACTTATGACTGCTGCATCCAGGAAGCATGCCAAAAAGGCATCAATACTGAGATATGCGAAACAGATCTAGAGGTCCAAACATGTATATTCTGGGAAGGTGGAGTTACAAAGGTAATTGCACAGGTAATAATTCAAGTGATTATAAATCTTCTTGTAATTATAATTGAAGCAGCCCTAGAGAAACCTCTTTCAAGTTGGATGCCACTTGTAAGTTGTCTGTTCTCATGGTTTCAGGTAGTTCATGTTCCAGCAACATTGGCTTCAATGTTAACTACAATAAATAGTCTTGAGGACTCATTTGATGAACCTGATTGCAGTGATCTTGACTTTGATACTGAATATAAGGCTCCTGAACCTGTGCCTACTTATCTTAGGCTTGAAGACACTGATGGAGATAGCAGGTATGATAAGATTGAAGAGGTAAATAAGACACCAGGTGTAACAGGAGCAGTTGTTGGAAGCAGGATTACTGGGCAGGCACTAGAGGAAGTGCCATCATATGACAATTGGCTAGATACTCAACTTAAGGAACAAGAATATTTTGGAAAGATAATATTGGCAAAAGAACAAGAAAAGAAATCAAAAAAAGAGCTGACTGAGATCATGCAATATTTCAGTGCCATGTATCTGGAACCAGGTATAGATGAGAAAATAGAAGAAAGGTGCAGGGAAAAGGCAGAATCATCTGAACCAGAAAGCCCTACTCCTTCAAGCAATACACTTGCATCAAATGCTTTGGCAGGATTTGAAAAAGACAAATGTGCAGACCTTCCAATCGAAACATCACTCACAGTGCAGGCATCAAAAAGTAAGGATGCTAATACATATATATATACATATTCATATTCTGTACTCTCCTGCAAGCAGGATCTGAATCTTATTATCCAGCTTCAAGACTCACGTACCCTGACTATTGAAACTTACTCCTTGTCAAAAGGCAATCCCTCAATAAAATCAGGATCTATCAATTCCACATTTACATTTACAGAAATCTGCCTACATACAGATGATTATGATATTGGTGAAAATGGTGTATTTTGCAGCCCAGTATCAGGAGTAAATTAAAATGAAAAATCTTAAAAAACTAAAATTACAGATTATGAATACAAACAAAAATATAACTCTCTCTTCATTGTTTATTCCTCTTTATGACATATTGTTTTATATTTTCGCATATCTTGGTATTAAGAAATATCTCTCTTCTATCCAAAATACAATCATGGAATTGCAGAACACCGGGCTTTTGACACTTACACAGGATTTGTCAAGATTCAATATCGAATCAAGCTATGCAGTCCTGCAGACATTCTATGCTTATATTATAGGCTATACTTTTTTGATAATAATCTTCCTTATTATAATCTGGTCTTTGTCAAGATATCTGATATGGCAGAACATCACTGGGAAAAAGTTCAGTTTAAAATCACTTCTTAAATTAATCCCCTCAAATGCTCTCTGGTTGATTATTGTATCTATACCTCTTGTAATTCTTTTCCTGCCTTTTTACAGCTATGTTAAGATTTATGGACCTCAATCTGCTCTTCCGTTTGCTTTAGATGTGTTAAGGATTATACTCATAGCAGTTGTATTTGTTATCTTTTACTTTACAGACATAATGCATCTGATCTATCTGAAGACAAATAAAGTATTTAGTTCAATGATTCAGGCATTTAAGAAGGGAACATTAAAAGCTTATCCTATGCTTGCAGGTTATGCACTTGTATTTGCATTAATCTATATCATCAGCTTGCTGTTCAAGAACCTTGGAACTATAGGTGGCATACTGGATATATTAATTATCTTTGCATTGTTTACATGGATCAAGATATTCTTTAATCAAAATTTGCAATAAGAACTTTCTCTCCAGTCTTCGATTGGTGACAAACTTTTTTACTGTGGCTCAGGAATCTGATATTGGCTGTAATCAGGTATGCTTGCCATAATCTTCAATGCTTCGCAGGATTCTTTATAATATTTATTTACAAATTTGTCACAAAGCGAGTAATCTCCTATTTTCACAAAAGACATATAGCAGTTGTCCCTCCTGCTCTCATGAGAGATTGAGGTGCATATATTGCTATTATTTGTTATCTCTGCAATCATTTTCTGGCACCTGTCGCTAATCTTTTCTTCAGTTATTAGCTGGCAGTAAGCAATATCTCCACTTTCTTCAGCGACATTATAATAGCACTGGTTTTGGTGGCTTGCAACTCCTATCTTATCGCAATGCGATTTTGCTTCAATAGCTGATGTTTGCGCAATTATTTTAATTGCTTCCACACGTTCCCAGATTGTAAGTGAAGCAAATTCATCTTCATCTACAACTGGAACAGGAATCTCTTCTTCTTCTTCAGGTTCTTCTTTTTCTTCCTCTTCCTGAGGCTCTTCTTCAGGAATAATATCCTCACCTATTTGCGCGATTGAGAATGTTATTTTTGATGTCTTCTTTATGCCTCCTAATTCTGCAGAGGTTGTTATTGCATATCTGCCAGGCTTTGCATCTGATGGTATCTTAAACTGAGCAGATTTGGATTTGAAAGTTGTTTCTTCTATACTGCTTATCTCTTTCCCATCAGGTCCTGTCATTATGTGGTTGAGCAATACCATTCCTGCTCCGCTTTTCTCAATCTCTGTATTGAACATTATGTACCCGCCAGGAATTATATTTTTAGATCCCAGTTCTGTATCTATGCTTAATGATATTTCTTCTTTGCCTGGCTTACTTAGGATGAGGATTATGGATATTGCAAGAACCGCTATAATTATTATGCCTGCAATCAATATTATCTTTCTTGGCTTAGGTTTTTTAGGCGCATAGACAGAACTTATTGCTTGTTCCACTTCATCTTTATTATAGCCATAATTGATAAGGTAGGTCTTTATGCTGTTTAGATCATAACCCTGATTCAACTGCTGCTGGATATATGATATTAACTGTTGTCGTGGCATTAGAATCACCTTATTACCCTCATCTTTATAAAAATTGTTTATCACGCAATAGGAGTATACCTCCCAGTTTTAAATTAAATCAATATTTCCAATAGGAGAATGTTTTCATTGAACTAAATCTTGAAAGCAGATTCCCTTAACCGAAACTTATAAATAGATGGGTCTTTAAAATTAGCTATATAAGAGGGATTATCTCAATGTCTTTGAAAAAGATTATGGCCAAGAAAGCGCAGATTACATTCTTCATAATAATCGGCATTACTCTTCTTGGGTTAGCTGTAGCATTCATCTATGTTACATATGCTCCTGAGCCTGAGGAAGAAGCAGAGGTTACTGAAGCTATTGAGCTGGTGCCGGTGGAATTCAGGCCAATATTCTCTTTGGTTCAGCAGTGCCTTTATGATACATCAGTAATGGGTCTTCAGGAGCTGGGAAAGCATGGCGGATATATATCCTTAGATCAATTTGGGATGAGTTTTAATGACATGAACCCTACTGAATCTGATGGGTTGCGTGTATTCCCTCCTAATCATGATACTGCATTGCCTTACTGGCTTTATTTTGAGAGCAGAAATGACTGCAAAACAGGATGCCAGTGCGGAACTAACCAGCCCCAGTTGTATAATGAGTATGGTTCTAAGTCTATTGAGGCGCAGATGAATGTTTACATAGCCGAGCACCTGAATAATTGCCTAAGGGATTTTATGGTATTTAAAGCCAGTGGCATGGATATAAGCGCAGGCGAACCAGAAGTCGATTTAGAGGTCAGGCATAATGATATTGCAGTAAACCTTAAATATCCTATAACTGCAAAAAAAGGTGATATAAAATCAGAACTTGAAGAATTCTATGTGACAATCCCTTTAAATCTCATGCGAATGTATGAGCTTGCCAAAGGTCTTACAGACCTTGAGCAAAAATATAATTATCTTGAGAGATGGACAATCCAGCTTGTAGAGGCTGCATCACTTGGCATAAGATCAGACAGTATTCCTCCTACTGTAGCAGTCACTTTAGAGCCAGGAACAGCTCCAGTATTCTGGTCAAAAACAAAGACCAAAGAAATCATTACTAATAATATCCTTCCTTCTTATCTTCCTCTTTTCCAGGTATGGGGCACAGACAATTATCACAACAGGCGAGGTCTGTATCAGCAGACAACTCTTGCGTATGAAAGCCCGTCAAATAGCAGTTATGAGGATCTTACTGTCAATTTTGAATATCTCCCAATCTGGCCTATATATTATTCTATAAGCGGCAGGGGTGTGAGAGGTGAGATAATCAGACCTGAAGGAGGATTCCTCAGTTATTTCAGCTTTGTCGGCATAAACAGGTATTATTTTTACCATGATATATCTTATCCTGTAAAGATTGATATATATGACCCATATGCTTTGAACAATCAGGGTTATCACTTTATTTTTGCTCTTGAATCAAATGTCAGAGACAATAAACCGCTTAATTGTTCTGGTGAAGGATTGGATACATGGGCACCTCCTGTTGCAAGCCTGATGTGCGTTGAAGGCCAGAGCTGCGCTGATGTGTCAATAATAGCTGTAGATGATTTCACAAATACTCCTGTTGATGGCGTGACAATTCTCTATGGCGCAGGAGAAGAATCCTGTATATTAGGCGCAACTGCTGCTGATTCAGAATCAGGGATTTCAAAACTATCTGCCAAACTTCCTTTATGCATAGGAAGAGGATGCGGGCTCACAGCTGATAAGGATGGATACTTTATACCCCCTCTCAATCTTGCAGTGAGATGCGATGATAGCCCTATGTGCCTGGATGACAATGTTCTTTGTGATGGAGAGCAGCTTATGATTAACCTAAGCAGGTTATGGAACCTGAACATAACAATAAAGAAAAAACCTATGGTTAAAGGTCTTGCTCCAATAGTAGAATTCCCCTGGCATTTTAAGGATGAGGTAAGGCCCTTGCTCCCTAATGGTCAGGCATTGTTAAATATTATAAAGATCAAAGATAATCCTGATGAAGAAGATATCAGTGTATCAGTCATGGTGAACGGCACAAATCCAACAGCAGAGACTCTTGGAGGACTTGTTCCAGGCAGATATCAAGTGGATATTCATTTATTGTATCAACTTCCTGATATTGCAGGAAGAACATCAGTTGTATATGAGTCTGTAGATGTAATTACTGATGACGGAGATATAATCACTCTTGGCCCATACACATTTAATGATACAATCATAGAAGGAGGCGCAAAGTATAATCTGACTATCACTCTTGAGGATCTTGTCAAAGGCAATGTAACATTTTATGCTATATCTGCGCCTGACTACGCAACATTTGATTCACTTGATTTTAATGACCTGGAATTGTCAAGTAAGATTGAGGATCTGTCACAGCAGTACAGATCAGCTATACAGCCTGTATTTGGAGGAGATTGAGAAATATTATAAAAATGGAAAAAAACACTTTGACTTCAGCAGCAGTATTCATGATATGCTTAATTGTAATGTTCCCAGTCTATTCCTCAGTTGCCATGGCAGACTCAGGCATAAGCCTTATCAGGACATATGATAAAGCGCATAATGTTGAAGGATTTATGCAGACTGGCGGTGAGTTTACAGTTGAGGCTTATGTTCAGATTGATGGTGATAATGATATAAACGCCAGCCAGGTTAAGATTGGATCAACTGATTTTGCTGAGTGCGGCGATTCAGACCCTGAGTGGAGATTCACATGCTTATACTCTTTCCAGACAGCAGGCTTTTTGTTGAATAAGCCAACTCAGAGCTATGACATAAAATTATATAATGATCTTGCTAATATTGTTGAAACAAAACCTGCTTCAATCACATTTGATGACCTTCCTCCTGTTATTGAATCTTTTGATGTTCCTCAGATTGTAGGCAGAGGAGCTTTTGCAATAGATTATGCTATCAAAGACCCAGTCAGTTCTGAATCTGGATGCAGCGGTATAGGATGGATTAATATTTATCTTAATGACGCTGCAGAGCCTTTGATAACAGAAATAATAAACACATCCTTATGTAGCCATTCAGGAGATATTGAGATACTGGGCGAAGACCTTGCAGATGGCATGAATATTCTCAAAATGAAGGTATTTGACCGGCTTGGTCAGGATTCATCTGTTTCGTCTGAGAGTGTTGAGGTAGAGCTTTCAGAAATCTCTGTCACATCTGCTGAATTCCTTGATGATTCTGGTGGAGTAATTGAATGGTTTGTTACTCATCCTTTAGAGGCTTTGCTTGTAGTAACTTTTTCAGGTCCTTCAATAAAAGAAAGCACACTTAAGGCCGTCCTTTCTGCCATAAATCCTTCTCTGCAATCAGTTTCAGCAGACAGATGTATGGAATCAGGTGGGATCACAAGCTGTGAATGGGATGCTGTAAATATAGATATATCTGGCGCTAAGACTGCTTCGTTAACATTTGAGATGGAAGATTATGCAGGCAATCTGGTAGTTAAAACAAAAAATCTGGCTATGCCTGTTGACTCTCAAGGTCCAACTGTGAAATCACTGCGCTCAGAATTTGCTGGTGTTATGAATTATATGAGCGCAGAGGATAATAAATTTACAGCAATAATAAATGAGAATGCTGCTCTTGATCCCCTAAAAATAAATCTTTATATTGGAGACATAGCCCAGGGAGATGAAAATTATTATGTAGAAGCAGAATCCTGCGAATTGACAGGCGCAAGCCAGTGGCAATGCAACTTTTCTGAAATAGGTCTTGCAGCTTTTTCTGAAGGCTTATCTAACATATATATCCTTACTGATTCCAAAGACAAGTATGACAATCATTTTACTAATGAATATTCTATTGATATAATCATGGATCAGACACTGCCTGTATTGACTGATATGGAAGTTAGGATAATAAGCGCAGAAGAAGAGATTGTAGAGAGAGATTATGTCCAGGTTGGTGACTCGCTTGAGGTTACAATAAGGGTAGATGAAGAAAATGAGCTTGGCGAGATATACGGGGATTTCTCATCAATAATCTCTGGCACAGATCATTCTGTCCCATCATGCATTCGGGAAGAAGATGGATGGGTATGCATCTGGGAAACCCCAGTCATTGATAAAGGCTATACAGATTCACACTTCTCTTTGCATATAGAAGACATGGCAGGAAATGTCATCCCTCAAGATATAGTTGTCCCTATTGAAGTGTTTGGAGTTGAGATCGGAGAATCTGTTGAATGGTCTGCTGATGTAAAATTCTCCTCACCTTCTGCTATAGACAGGCAGATAGTTACTTTGTATGAGCCGTTCATGTGGATGGGATTGGCTCTATCAAGCACAGATAGCTCAGTAATCCCTGTTGAGGTTTCAATCACAGAATGCTTTAATACAGAACCAATGGATGAAGAAGATGAAAGTGCAGTAGACTCTGTTGCATTCCTTAGCAATACTCCTGAAGTGTATAATTACAATACACTCAACAGCCCTTCTGCTTCATCATATCCTTTATACATAAAATTCAACCTCCTGCGCATGGCGCCAGAAGAGAGTCCTTTAAAGATAACCTGCTCTTTTAATATTAAAGGAGTCAAAGATAGCATGACTGTCATATACTCTCCTCCGGTAAATGCAACATTTAATATTAATTATTTCAATAATAATATCGGTGATATTGAAACAAATGTCCAGGATGAGATAGATGAGGTCAAAGATAGCTGGCTTGTCCAGGCCGAATGGCTCGGCCAGCTGGAGAATATTCTTAATTATGGTCAGATGGCCTGTAGTCTTGTGAATACCTGGGCCAATATCTGGGGAATTTGGGCAATAGTCTCAGATTTTTCCGCACTAGCTTGCATGACTGGATTCGGATCTGCGGGCTGTGCTTCATCTAAGACAACAGGAACTCTTACAGAGACATCTAAAGAGGCAACTTCTAAGATATATAAATCTGTCAACCCTTATTGCAAAATGCTGAACTGCCAGTATTCAAAGGATGATGAGATGAATCAGAAGGATGATCTTCATAAAGCTCTTGGTTGGATAACTGGCAGCAAGGGTTTTGTCCAAAGGATGGATGAGTCTGACAAAGATCGGAATGAGATTCTGGGCAATCTTGATCCTGATGTCAAAAACAGCCTGTTTCTGAGCATGCTGTATGTTTGCCTTCCTGGGGTTATATATAATCTGCAAAAAGCAAGAGCAATTGATTGCATCTATATCAACTGCTTAAATCAGGTTGAGAATGGCATGCCTATTGCTACATGCACATCGCAAAGAGGCTATGCTTATTGCAAATTTGTATTTGGGCAAATATTCAATCTTATCCCATTTGCTTCAGCAATCAGTGCTATTGCTAAAAACATAAATAAGGCATTGTCTCATCCTCTAGAATTACTGAATTTTGCGTTGGACATAGCTTGTTCATACTTCTGCAAGAGTCCTACTGCTCCCTATTGCTCACCATGCAGTATTGCAAACTTTATTGATCTCCTTGCTGATGTAGCATGTGACCTTGGCTTATATGGAGGAGAGAAATGTGATCCTATCTGGGATTCTCTCGCAGATGTTGGAGAAGATGCATGTGCTGAGGCATTGGGTGATGAAGAAGAAGAAGGAGAAGAGGAAGAGGAGTAAGTGAAAGAATAAGAAGATATTTAATATAATAAGGCAAATAATATGAAAATGAAAAGAAAAATATGGGTTTTGGTCTTTATGCTTATTTTAATAGGTATCCTTTTAGGAATGAACGTATGCGCTAATGAAGGAATCAAACTAGTTAAACAACCAGATGGAAAATGGTATCTATTCAGCGACAATCAACAAGTTAAGAGTAAGGAGGGTAATCCTTTATATCTAAAAACAACTATTTTTGGTAATGTGAATATTCATGAGCATAAGCCAGGATTTGGTTTTGATTATAAAGTTGGCAATGTGGGTAAAGATGGAAATATTCATTTTACTGAAAGCCAAAGTAAAGAGATGAAAGAATTAGAGGATGCTAAAATCTCAAACTCATATGAACAATTTAAGACAACTTTAGATGATGCTACAAAAACTACAATTGAAGCACCGCGAAGCTTAGAAAAGTCAGAAGAAACAAGATCTAATGTAGCTGGGGTAGATAATAAGGGTACTGTTGCAGATAAATCATCAGTTAATGATTTTGCAGCTAAAGAGAGTGGGGCAGTAATACATACATACTCTGATGGCTCAGGATTGGTGTTGCTTAATGGTCAAACACTGTATCATATATCAAAGGATGGAACTTATGAGGCTGTGGCAGCATATAGTACAGAATATAAATTATCTGAGGAGTATAGAAAAGCACTAGATGCTCAAATTAAAACACACCAACCCTCTATTAAGCCTTCTATTTTACCGAAACAGGATGAAGCCACATTAAAGATAATACCAGAAAGAGAGAATGATAATAATAACTTAGACAAAGACGAAAAACAGGTATATGTTATTTATAAGGATGGTAAGGAAGTTAATAGGCTTGATGAATTAACTGGTGATCAGAAACAATTATTAAAAGATGAAGGCTATACAATTCAAGAAAAAACAGTTACAGAATCTAAAACTGCTGAATCTACTGGATCTAAGAATTTTTATTTGGTTAACCCTGAAACTGGCGAAAAAATTTATAACACTAAATCAAAGTTAGAGTTCCTTAATCTTGCTGTATATAAAAATAAAGCTAAAATTACAGAATTGAATCGCAAAGAACCTCAAAATCTTAAAATTGGCGATTTTGCAATGCAAGATAATACAAATACATTAGCTATAAATTCTAGAGATATATCCTGTGGCAAGGGTCGCACTTGTAACACTGATGCAGATGGAAGAATCACCAAGATTACTTACATTTCTAATGACAAGACCACAAAAACAGAAGAACTTTCCTCAGATGGAAATTTAAAGATTGTAACTATAGCTTCAACAGGTCAAAGGACAGTCACAGATTTGAGTGGAAAAAAGACTTTGAATCTTGGAAAAGATGCAAGCTTAAATGATTTATCAAAAAATGATTTCAATGCTTTATGGGAACTTAAAAACGCAGGTGGAGACCTTGATAAGGCAACACTTCATAAGGATACCACCCTTGGAATTACTACTGCAACTTCCGGAGATACTAGAGTCTTATCTTATGAACTAGATCCAGGGAAGAGGATATTTTCGACTCAAACAGGTTTTTCTGATGGCAAATGGTCAAAAATGGATATTAAAACACAAACAGGTACAGATAAGAATGGAAATCCGGTTTATGAATATTCTCATTATGGTTGTGATGGCAGATGTGTTGGTTTTGCAGATACTGCTGTAATAGGAGATTATAATGCAGAAGGCAGAGGTTCAGATAATTATCATACCACATGGGTTGAGAGAAACACAGCAGAAGGATATTCAAGAACAGATATGAAATGGGATTCAGAGACAAAAAGGTATCATATTACTTCTTCCACAGTGGGAAGTATAACTACTAATTTAAATATCTATGGAGAGACAAGCTTCTGGGGCACAACTATTCTTTATGATGCAGATGGTAAAGAGCTTAGTGATGCAGACTTGAAGCAAACTTTAACAGATGCCCAAATTAACCAATTAAAACTTGATAGAAGAAAGGCGCAGCATGGAGGCGACATGAATTGGGTTGGAGATATACTCCGCCAATGGCAGACAGCCACAGCAGGATACAGTGGCATGTCTTTGCTTTATGATGAGCCTGACCCAATAATTGAGCTTGATGAGACAATGTCTGCATTGCTTGGAGGCATAGATGGCTGGACTTCTTTGATATGCAAAGATAAGATGACTGATTCGCTTGATAGCGGCATGGCTTTCTCATCAAACCCAAATGGCGCTTATGCTCATGTTGAAGGAGAAAAGATAATAATAGGGCATTATAATGAAAGCCTCCCTTCCAAATCACAATATTATAAAATAAGCGCAAGTGTTGACCCTGGCGGCGAAGATACTGGCTGTGATATAAAGTTCAGTTTATACCTTAAAGGTTCAGGAGGGACATTATACTTATATGAAGAGAATGGCAGTGTGGCTTATAGCTCATCTGAAAAAACATATGAATTAGTTAGAGGGGAGAGTGGCATATCTTATGCAGGTTCTGCTATGGAATTCTTTGAGGATGAGCGTGATTTTGATAAGGTTTGCATAAAGTTCCATGACCTATATCCTGAATTTGTATCTGCAGGAGAAGGATGCCTAGTAGGAGTCAATGAGGGCGATGAGATATGCAATAAGCTCAATGATTTGGGTAAGACTGATTCATTTGAAGATCCTTGTCACAACAGCTTTGGCTTTATCATGCCTCATTGCTGGGGCTGATCAAAATGAAAAATAACAGATTTGTCAGAGCATTCTCTGGCAGCTTCAAAGATTTCAATTATCGTTCTGCAATCATAATCATTATTGATATTCTTGCATTTTTTCTGACAGCATTTGCGCTGGACAGAGGGATCAGACATGTGCAGAACATAATAGTCAGTCTCCCACACCCTGATGATTTATTCTCTTTATCTCTTGAAGAAATACAGGCTGCATTTACACCAAATCCTCAGGTAATGATAATAGTCTCTCTTCTTCTGATGACTGCAGTAATACTAATTATATTTGCTGTGAGCAGGTCTGCTGTCTGGCTCTTGTCAGAAAAGAAAAAGATAAATCCTGGGAGCTTTGCAAAATTCACCCTCATATTGCTGTGCTGGTATCTTGCAGTCCTGATTCCTGCAGGTGCGCTCTTCTATATCATGAAGCCAGGCATAAAACTCATATTCCTCATAATTATTACTCTTCTGTTCCTGCATTATTCAGCATCTCTGAACATGGCATTGGCAAAATCGCAGAGATTCAGGCAAATAATAACTGCATTCAAAACAGGAACAAAGAAGATTCATCTTTTCCTGCTCAGCTATCTCTTATCTATTATGGCTTTCATCATTCTCAGTCAGGCATGGTGGATTTACAGGTATTTTATGGATTCTTATTTAGTGCCAAGAATAATCACTCTTGCTATTGTCATGTGCTGGACAAGGTACTTTATGATAAAGATTATTAATCAAAATTCGCACAGCAAATTTTAAATTTTTATTCTCTGCCAGAATAAAACATCTTAACCATCTTTTCAGCATCATCAAGAAAGGTTAGAAATTGATCAGGTTTGATTCTTTTCCTTGGTATGTAATAAACCAGCTTATTGCCTTCTGCTTCGATAGTTGCTTTTGTCAGTTTTTCTTCAAGATAAATAAGGATATTGGAATTGAATATTTTTCTGATTGCTGTTTCATCTTCTCCCCTGAGCAGGTAATTATTAGAAAATATAGGGTTGTTTTCAAAATCAATATATTTATATCCAAACTTGCTGCCTATCTTATGAAAAATATTTTTCTTGCTTAAATAGAATTGAGGCAGGTTTGCATTCTTTAATCCTGCCATAGCTACAGTCTGTTTTTCAGTGTTTGAATTTTTTCCGCCGCCTGTTGTGAATCTATATTCAAATATTGTCCATTTGATTCCTGATCTTGTTCCCAGCATCAGGTTGGAGCTTTTTTTTGAACTGCCTTTGTTGAATATCTTGAAATTTTCCAGCCTGATATCCTGGTCCATCTTTTGATTGAAAGAGAATCCATTTCTCATCGCAACATCTTCCAAAGCCTGAATTCTTTTTTTCTCATGCTGATATACAAGGTAAATTATTATTCCTACTAAAGCAGCAATAGCAAAGATTATAGAAAGTATTGGCTGTACCATTATGTAATCATAAATCTAAGAAGTATATAAAATCTGCTTTTTTGCAATTTAATCCTGGTTAAAACCATTAAATATATAAACTGTAAAGTTCTAAATATGACTATAACATTAAAAAGAGGGAAAAAGTGAAAAAAAGAGGTCAGATAACTATTTTTATTATCATTAGCTTAATCATTTTGATATCTGTATCTCTATTCCTTTATTATAATGCTCTTACTATTCAGGAGCCTGAGATTGTGCCTCCTCAGTTTGATCCTGTCCGGGATTATGTCCAGTCATGTCTTTATCTTACTGGAAAGGAGGCTGTTGAACTGCTTGGTCAGCAATCTGGATATATTGATATCCCTCAGGAATGGATTCTGAATCAGGATTCTTACATTGCAATTGATAATCTTGGGTTGATCAATGTTCCTTACTGGTATTACAAAGGCGAAAGCAGGATTCCTTCAGTAAATTCCATGCAGCAGCAGATATCTGATTTCATTGAAAGCAATCTTAAGTCCTGCCTCATGGATTTTGAGGTTTTTGAAAACACTTTCAGCATAACTGAAAAGCGAGACATTAAGCTGACTACAACTATAGATAAGGATGATGTGCGAATTGAGGCAAATTACCTGCTTAGGGTCAAGTCAAAAGCTGATGCAGAGGCAACATATCTTTCTGATTTTACAGCCATCCTCGATGTAAAGCTCATGAAGGCTTATGAGCTTGCAGTAAATATAATGAAAAAAGAGAATGAGCAATTGCTTCTGGAAAATGTTACTATGGATCTTGTTGCTATGCATCCTGATATGCCTTTGTCTGGCATGACTTTTCATTGCGGTCAGGAAAGATGGTACATTGAGGATATAAAAGAAGAACTTAGCTCTATGCTGAGATATCAGCTTTCAAGAGTAAGGATAAAAAATACTGATTATATTGATTTTGCTGCTTCTGAAGAAGAATATGAATACTTCAGGCAGTTCACTCCTGAAAAGGTCTTTGCCGGATCTATGCCTGACAGGACAGCTCCTGAAGATGCTTATGATTATTTTCATTATTATTGGGATGTTGAATCTCCAAAAACTGATCTCAGGGCAACTATGCAGTATGAGCCTGACTGGGGAATGGAGATAACAGCCAGACCAAGTTATGGCGGTGTGCTGAAGTCAAGTGTAGGGACTGGCGCGCAAAAGTATCTTAGGTTCATGTGCGTGAATTTCTATCATTTCACTTATGATATCACTTATCCAGTCATAACAATAGTCGGAGACAACTCTGCATTCAACAATGATGGATTCATATTCAGGTATGCGTTCCCTGTGCTTGTAAAAAAGAACGAAGGCAACAGGGTTAATTTCGGCCAGGATGTCTATGATGTTCCTTTAGAATATATCAATTATTGCGGCGACCTTTCAGGACCTTCTTATAATATAAGAGTCAGGGGGACAGATGAAGGCGGATACACAAACATGGATCTTAATGAGGTGAATTTGAGTTATGATTGTTATAAGTACAGATGCCATCTTGGAACCACTAAGCCAGAAGCAGGTTCATATAAGCTTGTGGCAATGCTGCCGTCATTCTGCGCTCATGGGTATCTTGTTGCAGAGAAACCAGGATATCTTGAAACAAGACAGCAGGTACTTAATGAGCAGAATATAGTAATTGACATGAAAAAGCTGAATAGGTTCAAGTTTTCAATATTGATGCATGATTATCAGTCCCTTCCACCAGCGCATATAGAACCTAATGCAGTAGAACTTGCTGAAGATATGGAAGTGCTTGTCAATATACAGCATTCAACTATCCCTGGTTTTAACCAATACCTGACATATCCATTTGATGAAGATACTGAAGAAAATATGCGCACGATAGAACTGCTTGATGAGAATGCAGTATATTTTGTTGACATAATGCTTACAAATGAAAAATTCGGATTGCTTGGAGGTTACAGGGCAAACTGGACTGTAAGCAGTTCAGAGATGGTCGGAGCAGATCATATAATATTCCATACAATAAACTATCTTCCTGTTCCTTACAGGATTGATGATCAGTATAAGCTTGCAGTATTCCTTGATGAGAATAAAGAATACAAAACAGGTCTTAAACCTGTATTTGGCACAGGATAAAAAATAAGACCAGTGACAAGATATATAAATAATCAGATTAATGTGAAAAAAGATGATGGTAACAAATAAAGAAAGGATGCTGCAGATAGCTGCATGTTTTATGATAGAGCTTATATTGTTCATGCCAGTCTATATTTCTGATGTCTTTGCTATAGATAAGGTAAATCCTTATGACCCAATGCTTGACACAACACCTCCTTTTATCAATGTTACTATTCCTCTTAATTACAATAATCTTAAGATTCACATCACTGGTCATACTGAACCTTATAGCAATCTTAAGCTTTATTTGAATGGTGTATATGTAAGGCAGATAGGTCAGGAAGGGACAGGAGCAAGCGGCAGCTTTGCATTCAGTAATGTTGCGCTTGAGAATATGCAGACAAATACTATAAGAATTGAAGCAGAGGACAGAAGCGGCAATCTTAATGAGATCACTGAAACTGTCTTTGTTGATGCTGTTGGGCCAAATGTCACTATCAGCCCAATACCCTCTTTTTCAGCAGATTCTTATCTTCGCATAAATGGCACTGTCAATGAGCCAGTGCATATAGAATTTTATGTGAAATCAGGTGAAGTTGAAGCTGCAAAACAGCCATCTGCTGTTGAGTCATTGCATATTGATCAGGAAAGCCTTCAGGCAAATTCAATTACTTTGGCATGGAGAGATAACCCTGAGGCAGAAGAAGTGACTCATTACTTAATCTATAGGTCAGATGTTGGGCTTCTGGCAGATGCAACAGGCACTCCTTTTGATGATATTCTTGTAAGCACAAACACAACATATACCTATGAAGTTTCTGCTGTAAGCAAATATTGCATAGAAGGGCCTAGGAGCAAGGTCACAATCACAACTCCTCCCGGCGGTATGGAGAGAGATAAGCCAGATGTGCATCACCATGAATGTGAAGGAGAATTGCCTCAAATATCCATGGATATTGCAGCAGGCGCTTTTGACGAGACAATTGAGCTTTTTGCAGGAAAAAATTACATTACAATAAATATTACTGATATCGCTGGAAATGAGATTATTATATCCAATACAACTTATGTCGATACAGAGCCTCCAGTTATATCTGATGTTAATTTTGATTATCTTGATCCTTCATATATCAGGGATGTAACACTTGAGGGAATTGTATCTGAGAATGCTACAGTACATATTTACCTGAATAATGATACCTCTCCTGAAAACTCGAAAAGGACAGAGGATGATGGTTCATTTTCTATTGATATAAAGCTTCAGCGGACAATATCTCTTGAGAAATATGAAAGAACTGGAGCAGATGTTGTAGAGCTGGAAACAGGTAAGGCATGGCTTAATTATGTAAACATAACAGCTGTTGATGATGCAGGTCAGTCTTCAAGTGAACTTGGAGAGATTACTTATGCGATATGTGGACAGGGTGCTGATTGGGATATAGATATTGGTGATGTGACTCCTGATATAATCCTTCCAAGGATGCTGCTTGAAGGACTCGCGCAGATAGGCATGGATGCAAAGCTTAAATGGCAGGGTCCAGGAGATCAGGATACTGCCTCAATTAATAACCTGCAACTGGTTAAGATGCCACTTAATGTAGATCAGCTGCAAAAATATGATATTGACTGGATTAAATCGATTCCTGCTTCAGTGCATGATGAACAATATATAAATGCATATTTCCTCATAAACCTCCAGCCCCCTGAAGCTCCGGGCAATACAACTATTGAAAGGGAAAACAATCTAAGCGACCACAGGGTTGGAGAATGCGCCATACCAGAGATGGGCTGCATAAAGCTTCCATTGATGCTTAGGATAGATTACAAATATTATGATCCCTACAACAGGAGCGAAGTGCGTAGGACACAGATACAATGCATTGACCTCAAGATAATGATTGACAGAAGAGTTCCATCTGATAAGATCCCTACAGAATTCCTTCTCACTAGCATAGATGCATTAAATGCAACAATAAACCTTATTGACAAAGTTCTTAAGCCTGTCACTACAGCAAGAAAATGGGTTTTCCTTGCCTGCGCAGGAACATGGATTATGTGGTGGCTGAAACGGGTAGGTGAGTGGAAAAGCTGCATTGGCGCAAAGCCAGAGACATGCGACCCTACTGCTGAGGATGATGGTGATAATAAGAATTGCAGATCCTGTCTTGAGGCAAAATCAGAAACAATAGCATTCTGGATAAAATCCCAGATGCTATGCGACAGGATACTGTGTCCTGCAGCTCCCACTATACAATATTATGTTAATCAGAATTCAGGCAAGACATCTGATGACAAGTTTGTGCGATCACACTGTGCAGAACAGGAGATTGCTGATATTAATTACACAGCTATTAAAGGAGAGGGCAAACAGGCATTTGATGATTTCATGAATCCTGAAAATATGACTCTTTATGTCAGGCCTTCTGCTCCTGGCCTTGCAGGTTATCCTAATAAAGAATATTGCGAGTTTGAATATCACATGAACTATGATTCAGTAGCATTATTCATGGACGAGCTTGAAGAATCATATTGCCTGACATATCCTGACAACGATTCGATGAAGGCTACTGGTATTGATTGCGGAGGCTATAAAAAAGTACTGAGATTAATCGGAGGCATCTGCACAAGCGATCCTTCTGGCAACATGACAATCTCATCAAGGATAGGTGCTCAAACAGTTTATTATAATATCCAGGAACTTGATCCTAATTACCGGGTGGCATGGAGAGTAATTAAAACAAGAGAAACAATCAGAGAAACTGTTGATGGCAAAGTCACTGTAAAAGATGTTGAAGTATATACTCCTAAGTTTATAGTGCTTGAGAGCAAAAACTGCAAGGATGATAAGGGCATCCCTTTTACTTATGAGAAATC